>JAEDMD010000064.1 GCA_016303195.1 Oscillospiraceae bacterium
ACAAAGTAGTAAAGCAAGCGCAGCGATGCTTTACGGACGTTTCTCAATAACTATGCCTTACCACAAAAAAGTAAATGCTGTTGCCGTGAAAACAAATTCATGTTGTATCGACAACTCCACTGTCATGTGTTACAATTTCTAAAAATGTTTCGGGCGGTAAAATGATTTCATGAAATGTCTTGACGGTACTGAAATAGAACTTAAACAAGCCCCGAAGTTATAAGACGGGTACCCATATAGAAGTTTTGCCCCTGAGCCTTTCAAATTGCTCAGGGGCATTGTACTTATTGTTACTAAGCTAAATCAGAATTAAGATTAATTACAGAATACCTGTAATATCTATAACGCCAATTGAAATAAAAAATGCGCTTAATGACAGTATTATTAATGGTATCTTCCATGCATAATTATTTGAATAAATACAATCCTTTGAAAATGAAGTTAGTTTTGTGTGAAGTGTTGGATATATAGATACTACTTCATAAGGATCATCTTTCATTACCCTTAGCACAATTTTCAAGCCTGCATCAGGTGGACCAGCCACAAAATACTTCAAATAAAAACTGTATCTTGGACAAGATATTTCGTAACAATTATTCCTTATTCTATATTGTATATAAAAATCATGGGTGTCTGTATTTTCGTCGATCACTATTCCAGTCACTGATTTGACTCCACAGATTGCATCTCTAATCCAAAGAAATATTAAGATAAAGAGAAGTATCAGTCCAAATATAAGATAAAACCATCCCAATTTCGCATCACTTTCCTTAATTGAAATTACAACATAGCACTTCTAAATTCCGATTTATGCTGGTAATTATAGCACAGTATTGAAGGGCTGTCAATGGAAAAAACGCCATAGTACTTCTGACCTTGCATCAGAAATACTATGGCGAAACACTTCTATATCTGTACTACCCGTATAACTTCGGGGCTTAACTTATTTATAGTTATCTTATTATAACAGTTGCCGTAACATTTTTGTTTGCAGGTGAAAGCTCGCTGTTACCGCTGATATTGATTATCGGGTCGCCGTTTCCGTCAAATATAACACGGTTTATCCTTGTGTGGCGGCATGGATCATATAACGGGTCTTTATTGTATGTTCCGCATCCCTGTGATGAATGTGATGATGGTCTTGCGTGATAAACTATCAGCATATCGCCGTTTTCATCGGTAACGAAGCTGTTATGTCCGGGGCCTGACATTCCTGTCAGATCGGAGGTCTGAAGTACGGGCTTATTCAGCTTTGTCCAGTTTTTGATGTTCATGAGATCGGCATTTATATCAGCTTCAAGCCGTCCTACACAATATTCCGAGCCTGTGCCCGATGCCGAGAAGAAAACATAGACTTTCTTGTCGGTTTTCAGTACTGCCGCACCCTCGTTTACACGGTTGTTGACCTTTTCCCAGTCGTATTCGGGAGCGGTCAGCATGATCGGCTTGTTTATCAGCTTCCACGGCTCTTTCGGGTCGATCTCTGCCATAAACAGCGAAGAATCACCTTTTATCTCCGCCCATATCACGTAATGCTTACCGTTGTTCTCGAAATATGTCATATCAAGCGAGAAACTGCGGAATGACTCGGTATCACCGCTTGATGCCTGCATTTGTCCGCATTCTGTCCAGTTTCCTGTCATCGGGTCGCCGTCGCATTTCAGAACATAAGGACGTATCGCCCAGATGTTATCCGATGCGCCTGCCGCAAAGAACATATACCACGTTCCGCCTATCTTATGCATTTCGGGTGCCCAGATATGCTTTGCCATGATTCCGCTCGGATGAGCAGTCCAGATAGTCTTTTCCTCGGCTTTTGCAAGTCCTGCAACAGTTTTGCTCTGTCTGAGGATTATCCTGTCATATCCCTTGTTTACGCTTCCGTATGCAGGATAAGATGCGGTGAAATAGTAGTTTCCATCCCCGCCGTCAACTACATACGGATCGGCTCTTTCAAGTATGAACGGGTCGTCATATGTATCCGATGTAGACTTGACCTTGCCGCTGACCTTGTAAACTCCTGCCTTTGATGTATCGACCGCTGACATATCCCATTCCACCGGAAACTGTGATGTTCCGCCGTTGCTGTATGAAGCGGTAACCTTTGAAGGCATCTTCACATTCTGTCCAACGGCTGAATTGACCGTAACAGGCTTTATTCCGGTATTGAGCTGTTTCAGACCGTCTGATGGGAATGCATTCACCAGAGCCGTGTACTGATCGCTGTTTATAGGAATGACATAGCCGTGGCGTGGTGTGAAATCAAAGCTGTACTTGCTTCTGTCAACAGTTGTGAAATTCTCAAGATCGCTTGTCTCCTGCATTACATAGTAGCCGTTTCCGTAAGCATCGGACATCATGAGCCATTGGTCAGTACCTATCTTCTTATAGATATTCGGGCCTTCAACACCGATATTGCCCTCAGAGACCTGCTTTATCTCCGCATAAGGGCCGTTTGCATGGTCGGCTTCCGCAAGATAAATGCGCTTGTTAGTCTCATTTTTGTAATACATATAATACTTGCCGTTCTCGAAAATAATATCCGAATCAATGGCATCGTTGCCGTTTTTCGGTGCAAAGAGAAGTTCGGGAACGGTGTCAAGTTTTTTCAGGTCTTTGCTGTATGCGTAGTACATGATCGTCCTGTTGTCGATATTCGGCACTCTCGCTGCAAAATAGATCATGTAGGATTCTTTTTCGGGATCATATATCGCCTGCGGTGCCCATGCACGGTCAGCGCCTTTCATATTGGCATACTGATCGGTTATCGGGATACTCGACTCGTCAAACCAGTGAACAAGATCTGTGGACTTCGCACTGAGAAGGGCACGGTTGCTGTTCCATCCGAGAGAGGACTTCATATCCGTCGCAAGAAGATGGTATAGACCGTCCTCGCCCTTGAAAATGTACGGGTCACGAAGACATTTTGTACCTACACTTGAATTACAGACAGCCTTTCTGCCGTTCAGCGCCTTGAAGTTATAGCCGTCGGTGCTGACTGCATAGCACATTCTTTCCTGTTCGGGAGCATTTCCCAGAAAGCAGGCAAAAAGATAAGCTGTATCGGGCTTTTCAAACGGGATGTCGCAGTATGTTTCGGCATTGATATCCTCGCCGAGGAGAAATCCGCTCAGCGATTCATAGTCCTTCTCATCAGCCGAACCGTCGCCGTTCATATCGGCAACTGCTGAGGTTATTTCGTCAAAACCTGCTGAGATACCTCTCGCCATGAGTATGCGGTCATGAAATGTCAGCTCGCCGTCATTGTCAAGGTCGCCTCTGATAAAACGATAGCTGTTATCAACAGGTCGGATGTAAAACTTCTGTCCCTCGCCGCCCCAGTAATCCCACTGGTCGATATTCGCTCCGTCATCGTAGCTTATATCATATACGTCAAGGGCAGTTTTTCCCGAACATTCGGCTGTTATGTAATACGCATCATCGGTGCGGTGAAGAATGAAATGCTGTGACGAAAGGTCTTGGTATTCGGAAAGATAAATATTATTACCATTAGCGGAATCGCCGTTTTCAACGGTCATTGCCTTTGTATGGTCGGATGCGGAAACTATCCTGCACATACCTTTTCCTACCGATTCTATGCGCCATTTCTGCTCATCTCCGTCGGTTCTGCCCCATTGCTGAACATTTCCGTCGGAGGCGGCTGTGATGAATTTTCCGCTGAGGCGCACCATTATTGTATAGTCAGCGCCGCTTATGACATCGCCGTAGCTGTCGGCATATTCAGCATTTAGGGGCTTTTCCGCCGCATGGACAGTCACGGGAACTCCGCTGACCGCCACAGCTATTGCTGCTGCCGCTGCTATCTTCTTATTGATATCCATATCAAAAACCTGCCTTTCATTCAGCCGTCAGCGGAGGTCATTCCTCACCGACTTAATATATCCTGTAATCTTCGCCGACACTATACATTATGTCACTGCATCTGAGGTCTTCCATTTTTGCTCCGTCATTGAGAGCCTTGTTCACTGCTTTGAACATTCCGCTTGATGCAAGAATGCTCAGATGCTCCTTTTCTGTCGGCTGTTTCTGCGAAATATAGCCGAATACTCCCCTTGCAACAGCATCATAGCTGCTCAGGCGGGAGGTCATCACCCTATCGCTTTCGCCGCTTTCCTTTTTGTAGTACATCACGCTGTCATTTTCGTTGAAATTCAGCACCATCATACAGTACATCTCAGGGATAAGTCCTGCCAGTTCCCAGCCAAGTGATTCAACAGGCGCACTGTTGATTATATCATTGATAGCCTTGTCATGGGATTC
The DNA here is from genome assembly GCA_016303195.1 of Oscillospiraceae bacterium. GTDB lineage: Bacteria > Bacillota > Clostridia > Oscillospirales > Ruminococcaceae > Ruminococcus. The sequence goes on from JAEDMD010000064.1 coordinate 4,282, forward strand.
CTGACTGTTTACTGCCGACAGCTTTGCAATTGCATCCGATGTCAGTTTCTCGACCTGCTCCAATGTATAAGGGCAGGGCTTGAAAGTCTTTTCCTGCTGGATAAGCACAACAAATGCCTTGTATGTGGAATATTCAGGCTTTTCGCCGTTGAGAGAAAGATGGGTCTTCATGTACTCTGTAAGTCCGCTGTAAACTATGCCGTTTACTCTCGCCTCGCAGATAACTTCTCCGCCTGCCATAGCCGCAAACAGCTTCACCCAGTACACTCTCTTACAGCCGAGATACTGCGGAATAACGTCCTGTACAACCGTCCACAGATCGCCCTTTTCGAGGAATTGTCCGCCCATGTTGAGCGTACCTGAGGAGCATGGCACACGGAAAATATGCTTTTCGCCCATAACATCGGATTCTATGAATTCATCGCAGTCACAACCCAGCGCAGACTGTACAGACAGCAGCACAGCCGCATAAAAGCTCTCCATGCACATTTCGATAGCCTCGTTTTCTGTATTGCCGACACCTGCACAGGATTCAACAAGAGGCTGTTCAAAATACGGATGGTTAATAAAAAATAATAGCTGAGCGCTGTAACCCTTGTTATTCTGCTGACTACTGATGATGTTCACCCATACTGTCAGTTCTTGCTCAGGTAAATATAATTTATCATCTTTTATGTAACTGCCTTCTTCCTTTTCGGAAATCATTCTAAGAACGTCATTTTCTGTATGTATGCTATTATTACTCATTTGATTCATCCTCCGTAAATAACCTTCTGAAAGCTGAAAGTTTCAGAATAGGGCGAATATCAAGATCTTCCGACATTCGCTGTAACCATGATTCATTATAACACATTTCACTTACAGCTTCAACTTGTACTGACAATATTTGTTAACACCTACAAAATACAGACAGATTTTTCGTCATTCCTTACAACGTGTAAATTTTTCAGTGACTTTTTCGTCAATTTCACAGTGAATATCATGTAATTTTTCCACCTTTTCTTCCTTTTTATAGTTGCATTTTCGACGATTTGTATGTACAATAGTATTATAATATCAGTGAATTTATACAACAGAACACACACTATTTAAGGAGGTCTATTATGAAAAAGCCATTTTCGATATTTATTGCCGCTCTCATGCTGACCCTCTCAGCTAACGGCATCATTCCCGATAAAACCAATGCCGCCGATGTCAAATTCACTCACAAGGAGTGGAGCGGAAAAGACGGCACAGAAGATGTTTTCGCTGTCAATCGTGAAGCGGCTTCCGTCAATCCCGTACCCTTTCAGGACGATGAATCCGCTGTAAATGCAGTATGGGACTACAATGCACGTGAAAAATCCGACTATCTGCAAATGCTCACGGGTGCTGATGAGGACTGGGAGCTTACTGTTGTACAGAATGAGGACAAAGCCGCACCTTTCAGATGGGGCGGGTTCATGAATGCTGATTACAAGGGTCAGCCCGGCGATGGCTGGAAAACCGTTCAGCTCCCAAAAAGCTGGACTTGTCAGGATTTCGACTTCCCTATCTATGCTAATGTTGTAATGCCGTGGCAGAGCAAATATAATCAGTGGGTATCATGCCCGAATGCTCCGACTAATTACAATCCTGTCGGACTTTACCGCAAGAAGTTCACTCTCGACAGCTCAATGAAAGGAAACGGCAGACGTACATATATCCAGTTCGACGGTGTTGAATCCGCTTACTATGTTTATGTCAACGGCAAAGAAGTCGGTTACAGTGAGGACACTTTCAGCCCTCACCGCTTCGATATCACCGATTACCTCAAGGACGGCGAGAACATCCTTGCTGTTGAAGTTCACAAGTTCTGCGACGGTACATGGTTCGAGGGTCAGGATATGATCTATGACGGCGGTATCTTCCGTGATGTTTTCCTCGTAAGCAGTCCTGATGTCCAGATAAGTGACTATACAGTCCGCACCGATCTCGACAATACATATACAAATGCCGAATTACAGCTCAGCATCGACGTTAAGAATACCACAGGCAACACTCTCAGCGTATGGACTGTCGAAGCTGACGCTTATGACGAGGAGGGCAACAACATCCTTAATGGCGCTTCCGCTAAAGTTGACAAGGTCAACGGCTGGAACAAGGGAACTTTCAGCATCAAAACAAATGTGATCTCCCCGAAGCTGTGGTCTGCCGAAACTCCGAATATCTACGCTCTCGTTCTCACTCTCAAAGACGATAAGGGCAATGTAAAGGAAAAAGTCTCAACTCAGCTCGGTTTCCGTGAGATCGGCTATACACCGACAGAAGTTGACTGGGCTTACAAGGTCACTACAAAGCAGTGGCAGCCTATCACCATCAACGGCAAGCGCCTCCTCCTCAAAGGTGTAAACCGCCACGACACAGACCCGTTCAACGGCAAGGCTGTTCCGCAGGCTACTATGGAGGAAGATGTCCGCCTCATGCAGCAGAATAACATCAATGCCATCCGTACTTCACATTACAGCAATGACTCTTATCTGTACTGGCTGTGCAACAAGTACGGTATGTACATGATGGGCGAGACAAATCTGGAGTGTCACGCTTTGCAGGACGGCAAGAACAATGACGCTAAGGCTAAGTTCTATGAACTGGCTATGGACAGAACAGATACCGCTTATCAGCGCCTGAAAAACAATCCTGCCATCGTTTCATGGTCCATCGGCAACGAAATGGGTTACACAAGCAATCCAAGTGATGCCGGCGGTATGTTCAGAGATATGATCTGGTACTTCAAAAAGCATGACAACACCCGTCCTGTTCACAGTGAAGGTCAGGGCAACGCTATGGGCGTTGACATGGGAAGCAATATGTATCCCGGTTCTGACTGGGTAGGCGGTAACGGCGGTAACGGCAAGATCCCGTATGTTATGTGCGAATACGATCACGCTATGGGCAACTCCGTCGGCGCTCTCAAGGAATACTGGGATGCTATCCGTGCTAATCAGAATATGCTCGGCGGCTTCATCTGGGACTGGGTAGACCAGTCACGTGCAGTTCCGCTCACTAAAGTCAACGGCGGATGGGACTACTATTCGGAAAGCTATGCTCATTCTAATCTCTACTCAGACCTCAGCAAGGGCAAATATTTTGCTTACGGCGGTGACTGGGGCGACAATCCGAACGATAACAGCTTCTGCGAAAACGGCCTTATCTGCCCCGACAGAACCGAACAGCCCGAAGTCAAGGAAGTACGCTATCAGTATCAGAGCTTCTGGTTCTCTCCTGACGGAAATATGCTCAACGACAAGACTGTTTCTGTTTATAATGAGAATAATTTCCTTGACCTCAGTGAATTCGATATCAACTGGAAACTGCTGAAAAACGGTGTTTCCGTTGACAGCGGAACTATCTCCGACGCTGAATGTGCGCCGCTTACAAAGGCAAAGATAAAAATTCCGTTCACTCTCCCCGAAAAGCACTACTCAGGCATGAATTCATCCTCGATATCTCAGTTGCGGCTAAAAATGCTCATTGTCTCCTCACGGCAGGAACTGAAACTGCTTACGCTCAGATAAAACTCGATTCTTCGGGAAGCTCGGTCAAGTATGACACAGGTGATGCTGTTGTTACTATCGTTGATACTCCCGATGCTTATGTTCCTACAAACAGCAGTAATGACTTCAATTTCTCCATCAACAAGCACACAGGTCTTATTGAGAAATACACATACAAAGGCGAAACTCTCATTGAGAACGGCCCTGCTCCGAATTTCTGGCGTGGCAACGTCGAAAATGATACAGGCTGGGGAGCAAAGGGAAGTTTCGATGCCGCATGGAAGAATGCAATGGACAATGCTCAGGTCATCGGCATGGAAACAGGCGACGGCGACAGCGGTTCAAAGACTGTTACTGCTCATCTCAACCTCCCGAAGGCAGGCAATACAAAGGTAAATATCACTTACACCATCTATCCGAACGGTCAGGTAAAGACTAATTTCAATGTTGATGCTACAAACGCAGGTCTTGGCAACTTCATCCGTGTCGGCTCTATCATGAAACTCCCCGCAGGCTCTGAACAGCTTAGCTGGTACGGCAACAAGGACGAAAGTTTCAACGACAGAAAAACAGGCGGCCGTCAGGGTATCTGGGAAAGCACTGTTTCCGAGCAGTTCTTCCCTTATATGAAGGCTGATGACTGCGGAAACCTCACAGATGTCAAGTGGATATCCGTCAAGAACGAAAACAACAGCTCTGCACTCCTCGTTGCGGCTGAGAATACTGTTGAGGCAAGCGCTCTGCACTTCGCTCCGACCGATCTCCAGAACGCAGACCATGTTTACAAGCTGAAGCCGAGAAGCGAGACTATGCTCAGCATCGACTACGGCTCAATGGGCACAGGAAGCGCTACCTGCGGTCAGGCAACTCTTGAAAAGTATCGTCTGTCATCCAAGAAGCAGTACAACTGGAGCTATACTATCATCCCTGTTGATTCTTCTTCAACAGGCAAACAGCTTTCAACTATCGCTGCAAAACTCCGCTCCAACGGCATTTCCGTACAGGATAAGAGTCAGAATGATCTGACTGTTCCAGTCAAAGCACCAGCAAAGTTCAAGACTACCAATAACGGCAATGCAGTTGCCGGTTCACTCTTCATACCTTCATCAAATGCTCTCGGAAAATCACTTCAGGGAAAGAATTCATTCACTATCGAAGCTAATATCGTTCCGACTGCTGACGAGGGATTCAACATGATCGCAGGCAAGGGCGACCACGCTATCGGTCTGCGTACCGAAAAGAATCTGCTTTACTTCTTCATCCACGCAGGCGGTCAGTGGAGAGCTGTTTCATGCAAGTGGGACACTTCCGCTTCAGCAGGCTGGATAGGAAAGATGCACCAGATAGCAGGTATTTACGATGCCGAAAACAACAAGATAAAGATCTACTGCGATGGCAAGATCGCCGCTGAAAAGGATACAGGCACAAATGAAGGCGTTACAGCTTCTTCATTCGATCTTACAATGGGCGCTTGCCCCGAAACAGGCAGAGGCTCAATGGCTGACTTCTACGAATTCAGAGTTTACAGCAAGGCTCTCACATCCGCTGAACTTGCTTCACAGAATACCGCTTCTCCTGCATATGCTTCTGACAGCAGTGTTGTTCAGCTCTGGCTCGATTTCGATAATCTTGCAGAAGCCGCTCCTGTTGAAGATATCCCTGATGACGATGATCCGAAGGATGATGTTCCGGATCAGGATGTTCTTTACGGCGACGCAAACTGCGACGGCGAAGTTAAACTGAATGATGCCGTACTTATCATGCAGTCTCTTGCAAATCCTTCCAAATTCGGTATAAACGGCTCAGATGAGCTTCATATCACAAAGCAGGGCGAGTTTAATGCCGACGTTTGCGAACGTGGTACAAGCGGCATTACTAACAAGGATGCCCTCCAGATACAGAAATTCAACCTCGGTCTTATCGACGATATTCTGAGCGAATAAACAGTTGGGGCGGATATTATCCGCCCTTACTTTTTCAGAGCAACAGCATTTACTTTTAAAAAATAATAAAACCGCCGAAGGCGGCATTTCTGG
>JAEDMD010000065.1 GCA_016303195.1 Oscillospiraceae bacterium
TCTCGTCCGACAGCTTTTATATTATAGCATGAATTTTGCAGTTTGTCAACTAAAAGAATTCTTTTAGTTTCTTTTTCTTTTTGTTCACAACATACAACCAGTATAATTTTATGCATATTTTACTCCCGTTTTTTTATTTACAATATGTTAATTTTTCACCATTGAAAATATGTTATAATATTATTGGATATAATATTTGATAATGAAAGGGATGAGATAATGGCTTCAAATTCCGAAAAAAACAGCAATAAAAACATCAGAAGTCTTCGTACCATGATGATACTGAGCTACGCTCTTATAATTATTTTTGCCATCACTATGGTCTCGAACCTTGCTATAAAAAAGACTGATATCGTCCTCAAAAATAAAGTCACCTCTCTCACCGCTTCCCTTAATGTGCAGATGAAGCTGAATCTCGACAGCTATCTTTCCAGAATGGAAACCCTTGGCACTCTCGCTTTTGCTAACGAGGATACTTATAAATACGATGCTACTTCAAGCACTCTCAGCGAGTATGACAAGATCGATGTAGAAAATCAGATCGCTCAAGATCTTCTCAGTCTCTGTATTTTTGAGAATTTCGTTGATTATGGCATCGTCTACCGAAATAATCATACTGTCGGTAAAATTTCCAACGGTACTGCAAATCTTTTCGGAGAAAGCATTTTTGATGATCTTTCCTCGATGATCACTCGCCAGAGGTCGGGTGACGGATGGTATACCGGCTACAAAAACGATTATACCCGTATCTACTATGTTAAAAGTATCCACGAAAATGCCATTCTTGTCATTTCTTTCTATTCCTCGGAACTTGAAAATGTTTTCGACAACCCCGAAACTCTCAAGGATATGACTATTCAGCTAACCGACAACAATTACAATATCCTTTATTCTTCCGATGGCCTTGAACGTGGTCAGCGTATTATCGACCCTATCTACAATATTGCAGAAGCTCATACTTCCGCTTCTGTCATGGATAATGATTACCTCGTTACGATCAATAGCTGCGGTGATGACTGGTATGTTATCTGTTCTGTTCCTACTGCCATCATATTAAAGGAAAAGAATGATATCAAGTTTTTCATTCATCTTATAAGTATTATCTCCGCTTTACTCTCTGTCGCTCTTGGTTCTGTTGTCAGCTATAAGATAACAAGGCCCGTTGATACTACTATCAACACTCTTATTAATAAGGCTCACATCGATCAGCTCACGGGTATACTTAACAAGCGCTCCTTTGAGGAACTTGCTCAGTCAAGCCTTAATGACGATTCTCCGTTCGCCGAACATACTCTTATTCTTATCGATCTCGACAACTTCAAGGGTGTCAATGATAATCTCGGACATAACTACGGCGACAGTGTTCTTGCAGCAACGGGTTCTATTCTTCGCCGTCTGTTCAATTCGTCCGATGTTGTCGGACGTATCGGCGGTGACGAATTCTGCGTAATGCTTAATAACATTTCTGCTGATAATCTCAATCAGAAAGACTTCGCCGCTAAGAAATGTGAGGAGATCTGCGAAGCATTCCGTAATTTCTACACGGGCGATGACAGCAAATACAAAATATCTGCCAGTCTCGGTGCTGCAACATTCCCTGATGACGGAAAAACTTTTGAAGAATTATATCTTAATGCTGATAAAGCATTGTACCACTCAAAACGTCATGGCAAGGATACATTCTGTTTCTATGATAAAATTGCGGACAAGGAGGAAAATACTAATGAAACCTAAAATCACTGCTCTTGGGATTATTTCTGTTTTTCTTCTGAGTTCCGCTGTTTCCTGCGGTGACGATACGATCATCCGCAATCAGCAGGAACAGACCGAAATATCTTTTTCATGGTGGGGAAATGATACCCGCCACGAATATACAATAAAATCTGTGGAGGAATTCGAGAAACTCCACCCCGATATCAAAGTCAAAGTAAACTATTCTGAATGGTCAGGTTACGAATCAAGAGTTCATGTTCAGATGGCTTCCAACAATGAATCCGATGTCATGCAGATAAATTTCAACTGGCTCGGTGAATATTCTCCCGACGGAAACGGATACTATGATATAAACAAACTCACCGATATCGTTGATCTGAGCGAGTTTCCCGAAGATATACTGAAATACGGTACGGTCAACGGTAAACTTAACGGTGTGCCGATAGCTATGAACTGCATGACAGTCTATATCAACAAAACCATATATGAACAATACGGGCTGGATGTGCCGAAAACATGGGACGATTTCTTCAAAGCCGCAAAGGTCATGAGCAAGGATGAGATCTATCCCCTTTCAGGCGCAAAAAAACAGCTCTGGCTGTTCTGTATGAGTTACGTCGAACAAAAAACAGGAAAAAAATTCATCACTGAGGATAACAGATTCGGTTTTGATGAAGAAGATATCGGCTCGATGATGGATATATACTGCCGTCTTGTCGAGGAGAAAGTTGTGCCGCAGGTGGAATATTTCGACAGACTGAACCTCAATGACGGAAAATATGCCGGAACTGTCGCATGGGTCAGCGATGCCATCAACTACTGCGGTGCTGCAATGGATAACGGCTATGAATATGTTGTTGCCGACTATACTGCTATCGATCCCGAAAAATCAGGTGAAGGCTGGACTGCAAAACCTGCAACTCTCTACGCTGTAAGCTCCAATACCGAACACCCAAAAGAAGCGGCACTCCTTCTCGATTATCTTCTTAACAGCCGTGAAGCCGCTGTTCTTCAGGGAGTTGAAAAAGGCATCCCGCTAAGCGAATATGCCCGAAACGCCCTCAAAGAAGAAGGTCTGCTCACAGGTCTGCAATATGAGGCTTCTCAGCTCATGGAATCAAATACAAGGATATCTCCTATGGATCCTTTCGTTGAAAATTCAGATACTTACGATTCGTTCTTTGATGCCTGCAACCGTGTTATGTTCGACATAACCGATCGTGACAAAGCAGTTTCGGATCTGTACAAATTCCTGAAAAAGCTATATTCTTCATGAACCTGTCATAGCACTACGGGTTCTATTCGATCCTATACCTCCAATATTTTGTTTTATTTATTATTTTGCTCCTGAACATCTGTCTCAGGAGCGTATCTTTTATAAGTTTTTTCTAAAAATGTTTGTTTTTTTTGCAATTACCTATTGAAAATAACATTTTTTTATGGTATAATAATAACATAGTTAAATAACGAAAGGATGATGGGCTTGACGCCAAAGGAAGAATTCATTCAGATATACACGGAAAATATTAAACGAGGCGGCGCTGACAAGCTGTTGGAATTTCTCGAAAAAAGCGATTTCTTTACCGCTCCGAGCAGTACAAGATTCCACGGCGCTTATGAAGGCGGTCTCGTTCAGCACAGCTTAAATGTGTATCACTGCCTGAAAGATTACCTCTCCCGTCCACGTACAAAAGAACTGTACGGCATGGATTATTCTGAGGAAACTATCGCTCTCGTCGCTCTGCTGCATGATATCTGCAAAGTCAATTTCTATACAGTTGAGCTGAGAAACAGAAAAAATGACGAAACAGGACAGTGGGAAAAAGTTCCGTTCTATACAGTCGATGACAAACTCCCTTATGGACATGGGGAAAAATCAGTCTATATTCTTTCAGGCTATTTTTACGGAGAGGACAGACTCACCCGTGAAGAAGCATTTGCTATCCGCTATCATATGGGATTCTCAGGACCTGAGGATAATTATGTAATAGGCAAAGCCCTTGAAATGTACCCTCTCGCCCTCGCTCTCAATGTTGCTGATATGGAGGCTTCCTATTACCTTGAGGGAAGCTGTAAATAAGGAGATGTTTATATGAATTGGTACAACAACGCAATAATCTATCACATTTATCCCCTCGGATTCTGTGGCGCACCGAAATTCAACGATGAAAACGATTCAGTCACCTACCGTCTCGACAAAGTCCTTGACTGGATACCTCATCTTAAAGAGATGAACATTGATGCTGTTTATTTCGGCCCTGTTTTTGAATCCGTTGAGCATGGATATGACACTACTGACTACAAAACTATCGACCGCCGTCTCGGCGACAATAACTCCTTCCGCTACATCTGCGACCAGCTTCACGAAAATGGTATCAGAGTAATTCTTGACGGTGTTTTCAATCACGTCGGAAGAAAATTCCCCCAGTTTGTGGATGTTCAGAAAAACGGTCAGAGTTCAGGCTACTGCGACTGGTTCCAGAACCTCAATTTCGGCGGTCAGAGTCCTTACGGCGACCCATTCTGGTATGAGGGCTGGAACGGCCATTATAACCTCGTTAAGCTGAATCTCCGAAATGTGGGTGTTTGCGATCATATCATCGACGCTGTTAATTACTGGATAGAATCCTTCGGTATCGATGGTATCCGATTCGATGCCGCAGACTGCATAGATTTTGATTTCTTCAAGCGCCTCCGCAATTTCTGCAAGGGTAAAAAGCCCGATTTCTGGCTCATGGGCGAGATAATCCACGGCGATTACAACCGCTGGGCTAACCCTGAGATGCTGGACAGCGTTACCAATTATGAATGCTACAAGGGTCTGTGGTCATCTCACAATGACAAGAATTACTTCGAGATAGACTATTCCATCAACCGTCAGTCAGGTGTGAACGGCGGTATCTATAAGAATATCGACCTCTATAATTTTGTTGACAACCACGATGTCAACCGCCTTGCAAGCACTCTCAACAATGAGGCTCACCTGCCGCTTGTTTATACTCTCATGTATGCAATGCCCGGTATCCCGTCCATTTACTACGGAAGCGAATACGGTGTTTACGGCAGAAAGGAAAATAATTCCGACGATAACCTCCGTCCATGCCTCCATTTACAGGACATGGAGCGTGAAAATGTATCGCTCTATCAGCACATTGTCAAGCTGGGCAGGATCTATCGTGCATATCCCGCATTCAGAACAGGAACTTATGAGCGCATTAATATCACTAATCAGCAGCTTCTTTTCAAGAAAGTCCTCGGCGAGCAAACTGTTTATGTTGCGCTGAACCTTGCTGATTATGAGTACAATTTTGCATTCAATACAAATATGAGCCATCTTGTAGACGTTATCACCGCAACTCCCATTGATGTAGTTGACGGAAATGCTGAAATAAAGATGCCTCCGTACTCTGCAATGATAATCGTTTCAGACGACATTGTTAATGATGAACCTGCCGCCGCTGAACCTGATATATTTAAAGATACAGAGCTGAAAGTCGGCGCAAGATATCGTCATTTCAAAGGCGGAGAATACGAACTGATGGCTGTTGCAAGACACAGCGAGACAATGGAGGAGCTTGTCATCTACAAGTCACTGGAAAACGGCGAAGTATGGGCAAGACCAAAGTCAATGTTCATCGGGAAAGCAGGTGATGCCAGGCGTTTCACGCTTCTGGACTAAGATAAAAGACTGATCAAAACCGAATATAAAATCAGGGCGTATCTGAAAAGATGCGCCCTTTTTAATTATTTGAACCTCACCATATTGCATCTTCCCCATGATTCGCCGTTATAGCTGAAAACATCGGGAGTTGTGCTTCTTTCCGTGAAGCCTGCCTTTTCGTAACATTTTTTTGCATTTGTATTGCAAGTGAACACCATAAGCTGTACGGCATCAGCATTTTCCGATTCAAAGGCGAATTCAGCCGCAAGTTCTGCCATTTTCCTGCCTAAGCCTTTTCCACGGCGCTGAGGGTCAATGATAACAAATTTCAGCATACACTCACCGCTTTCAGCATTTGGAGAACAGCAGAAAAATCCAGCAGCATCACCATTTTCATCCTCGGCGATCAGCGCTTTGTTGCTGTATTTCTCCTCCTCATACCGCAGAAATTCCGCCATATCAGCCTTTTCAAGCGGAAATTTCATTCTGTTCGCACACCAGAGTGCATGAGTCCGCTCATCGCTTATCCATCCGCTGACGGAGCTGAAATCCTTGTCTATGTCGAATTTACGCAGTTTCATGCTTCCTCCTGCGGAAATGTCATTCCCCACTGTCTGCGGCATTCGTCCATCAGCTTCATAACTCTCACCGTATCATCATGAGGAACGAGCGGACTTTCTTTCAGCCCCTTTCGGAGACAATCATGAACTTCCCTGATCTCGTATTCATAGCCGTTTATTTCAGGCTCGCAAATGAATTCCTCCACTGTTTCTGCTTCACTGTTGAAAAGTGTTGCTTCGCTTGTGCAGTGAAACCAGTTTCCCATAGTGATAAAGCCGTCAGTTCCCGATACAAGGGCATTATTGCTCAGTTGGAGCTGAAAACCATTGTCAGCGGAAACAAATCTGCCATCATTGTAGCGAAGGATGATGCTGTTGTTGACATCAACACCGCCGCTGAGCTGGGCATTGCTGATTATTTCGTCGGGAGTTCCGAAAATAGCATCGGCAAATGTCAGCGGATACACACCGAGGTCAAGGAGCGCACCACCGCCGCAGTCGGGACGGAAAAGCCTGTCATTTTTGTCATACGGGATATAGTTGCTGAAATCCGCTTTGATGAACTTCGGCTCACCGATCTTTCCCGCTCTTATCCACTCCAGCACTTTCAGGAAAACAGGACGGCATTTCATCCACATAGCTTCCATGAAGAAAACATCCTTCTCCTTTGCAAATGCCAGTATTTCCTCTGTCTGAGCCGTATTGAGCGCAAGAGATTTCTCGCATAGCACATTTCTGCCGTTTCTGATACAGAGCATAGCGTCACTGTAATGTGAAGCCATCGGAGTTGCAATGTATACAACGTCAATATCGCCATCCTCAGCCAGTTCGCTGTAACTGCCGTAAGCCTTCTCGAATCCGAATTCATCAGCAAATTTCCGAGCTTTTTCAAGTGTTCGTGAAGCAACAGCACAAAGCTGTACATCCTCTGTTCCTCTGAGTGCCTCTGCGAAAGTGTGAGCGATCTTACCTGTACCGATAATGCCCCATTTGATCTTGTTCATGTTTTCATCCTCATTTCTGATAATTACTGCGGCAGTTTAAATTTTGCCGCATTATAGTTTATCGTTTCTCCAAATAAACCTTTCAGCTCCTATTTTATCCGTGAACGTCCAAGCTGCCAGAATGCCACTGAACTTGCGGCGGCAACATTAAGCGAATCCACCCCGTTTGACATAGGTATCTTAACTGTATAATCGCAGGCTTCAATGGTAGAATCAAGAAGCCCCTCGCCTTCCGTTCCCATGATGACCGCCAGCTTTTCCTCGGAATTCAGCGCTTTGTCATCAATATCCACTGAATCGTCACGAAGCGCCATTGCGGCTGTTGAAAATCCCAGACTTTTCAAAAACTGCGGATATTCGGCAATATCGCAGTTGATATACGTCCACGGAACTTGAAATACCGTTCCCATGCTCACACGCAGAGAGCGCCTGTAAAGAGGATCGGTGCAATTCTCAGTCAGCAGTACCGCATCCATGTTCAAAGCGGCGGCACTTCTGAAAATTACTCCCAGATTCGTAGGATTCACAACATTTTCAAGAACAGCCACTCTATGAGCATCTCTGCAAAGTTCCTGAACAGCAGGAGGCTCTCTGCGCCGCATTGCACAAAGAGCTCCCCGTATCAGTTTAAATCCCGTTATTTCCGTTATTTTCTCATCATCACCTGTATACAGCGGAATATCACCGCATCGGCTGACAACATCCTTAGCCTCGCCTCTTATATCCTTTCGGCTCATCATCATTGAAAGCGGTTCATATCCTGCATTCAGCGCTCTTTCAATGACTTTCGGGCTTTCGGCTATGAATATTCCATGCTCAGGCTCATAATAATGCCTGAGCAAAGGCTCTGTGAGCGATGTGAATATCTCGGTTTCATGCTTGTTTTCTTCATTTATTTCAATAATTTCCGTAAAAATCTCCCCTGTTCAGATCCTCTGACATTTTTTCGCCGTTTTATTCTGATACATCACTTCATCGGCTTCGCTGATAACATCCTCGATATTCATATTCTTTTCAACACGGCGGATCGCCGTTCCGATGCTTGCAGTAATAGGATAGGGCTTTTCACTTGCCTTTGTCATGGCAGTAATGACATTTTCAAATGAGCTGATACGCTTTTCGCCCGAATCCTCGTCATATTTTCCGACACCGATAATATAGAATTCATCTCCGCCTGCCCTCACAAATATCTCTCCGCTCATTGTAACGGATGAAGCGGCATTGCTGACGGTCTTGATGCCGTAATCGCCCTCGGTATGGCCAAATGTATCATTGATGTATTTGAGTCTGTCCATATCTATGACACAAACAAACAGGCTGTCATTTTTATCGGCATTTTCCATCATTCTGTCAAGCTGTACATACATACCTCGTCTGTTGAAAGCGCCTGTCATCTCGTCATGGAGAGACATTGTAAGCAGTCTGCTCTTTGCTCTCGTCATTTCAAGGGCATTATTGACAAATCGCATCCAGTTGCGAAAAACAAGATTAAGCCTGTGCGTATCGTCCATCCAGCGCTGTGTCACGCTGTAACCAAGCGTATCAGAACTGAAATGAACGGGTGTAAAGTAGTATATGGACGGCTTATCATCAGTATTATCGAAAATTCTCGGTATCATCACCTTTGTATCAAAGATAATGCTTTCCGCATCACTGTAAAAATATAATTCATTATTATTAGTGTGTGCGGCAACTATCTTCATTCTGTCCGGATAGCCCTCTCTGAGTTCACGGCTCGAATCCAGCCAGTCAGACCTGAGACACAGAAAATAATTAGCGAACGGATAGATAAGGTATCCGCCTTCGATTATATTCCGTATACATCTTTCAGGAGTATCTGAAGCAGTGAATTTCTCGAAAATATAGCTTTCCATAAGCATTCCGATATCATAATGATTACTAATTTCCTCATCCGCATAGTTGGGATAGGTAAAATAAATATGGTCATGAAGCGATTGAACCGATCTTGTATAATCAGGCTGACATCCGCAGCTCATACCTGTAAATAATTTCGGATGTTCCTCGTAAGGGATTATCTCACTGTCAGGGTCTATCTGCTTTCTGAGATAATCCACACAGTTTGCCGCCGAAAGAGCATCATTCGGTTCAACTGATGTAATTGATATCTCATTTCCTGCACCCTCGTCGCTGGCTTCATATCCGATAACGATAACATCCTCAGGCACTCGGATACCGTATTTCTTCATTTTGTAGATAACTCCGATGGCAAGGTAGTCATTTCCGCAAAGTATGGCATCAGGCATTGAAATGATACCCTCGCCTATCTGTCTTCCGATCTCGCTTCCACCTGTATACCAGAAATCGCTGTAAATTATATGTTCATCAGCAACTTCAAGCCCATGATTTTTTATCTCATCGAGAAAGATATCCATTCTGTAACGTCCTGCAAAATTATCCCTTGCACCTGAAATGAGGCATATTTTCTTACTGTCGTGAACTTCGATGGCATGGCGTACCATTTCACGCAGAACAGATTCATTTTCATTAGGTATCATCGGGATATCCTTTATGGGCATATCCAATGCAACAACAGGCTTACTGCACTTTGCTCTTACCTTTTCATAGATCTTCTCAGGAAAAGTATCACCGTCCCCATCCATGAGAGGGGCGGTATCCAGAATGACCGCATCGAGAAGGTCATAATTCGGAAGATTAAAAATATTCTTCTCGCCGATAGTATAATCCTTCTGTACTGTATTAAGTCCGCTCAGAGCGCAGAATACAACCAGATCGTAGTCATATTTAAGGCATTGTGCAGAAATGCCGTTTATCGTTCTTTGTGCGTGTCCCGATTCTGGGCAGGCTGTAAGTAAGGCTATCTTTTT
Organism: Oscillospiraceae bacterium; assembly: GCA_016303195.1. Taxonomy (GTDB): domain Bacteria; phylum Bacillota; class Clostridia; order Oscillospirales; family Ruminococcaceae; genus Ruminococcus. The sequence continues at coordinate 9,785 of JAEDMD010000065.1, forward strand.
TCTCTTTTTCAAGCCATTGTTTTAACTTTACTACCATTATAATTC
>JAEDMD010000066.1 GCA_016303195.1 Oscillospiraceae bacterium
TGACTACCGTGAGCTTTTCTCCGAAATGAAGGAGTTTTCCGAAAGTATGGGAAGTCCGCTCATTATTACAGGTGTAACTAATGAACAGCTTGCTATGCTTGACGAACTCTTTCCTCAGCAGTTTGCTTACACTGCCGATCGTGACGGCTGGGATTATATCTATAACTCGCATGATCTCATCGGACTGAAAGGCAGAAAATATCACGGGAAACGCAATCATCTCGCCGCTTTCAACAAGAGCGGTGCGGAATTCTCTGTAATGTCTGAAAAAGATTTCGATGACTGTATTACTTTCGGTGCTGTTACATATAATAACAAAGTCGAGGTCAGCGATCACTCAATGGTCGCTGAACAGTACGCTATCAATACTTATTTCAATTATTTCCATGAACTCGGTCTTAAAGGCGGTGTTATACGCTGTGACGGACAAGTCACGGCTTTTACCATTGGCGAAGGACTGAATTCGGACACATTCTGCATCCACATCGAAAAGGCAGATACACATTATAATAACGGTATATACGCAGGCATCAACAACTGCTTCGCAAAAGCAGCGGCTGCGGACTATAAATACATCAACCGTGAGGAGGATATGGGCATTGATGGTCTGAGACAGGCTAAACTCTCCTATCATCCCGCTTTTCTCCTTGAAAAACACGAAGTAATTTTTAAATGAAAGGATATCAACATGATCTATGTATTTCTTGCAAACGGATTTGAAGAAACAGAAGCCATCGCTCCTATCGATCTTCTCAGAAGAAGCGGTAAGCAGGTCGTTACAGTAGGCGTAGGCGACAGCATTATCACAGGTTCTCACGGAATACCTGTGGCTACCGATACCATCGCTCAGGAAGCTCCCCTTTCCGAGGATCTGGAACTTATCGTTCTCCCCGGCGGTATGCCCGGTACTCTCAACCTCGAAAAGAGCAGATATGTTCAGGAAGCTATCGACTTCTGCATGGAGAACAATATTTACATAGGTGCAATCTGCGCCGCTCCGTCAATCCTCGGCCATAAGGGGCTGCTCAAGGGCAGGACTGCCGTATGCTACGAAGGTTTCGAGACTCAGCTTGAGGGAGCAAATATCGGCAATACTTCCGTTGCCGCTGACGGCAATATCATCACCGCCCGTGGCGCAGGTGCGGCTATCGAGTTCGCTCTGAAGCTGGTGGAAGCTGTTCATTCCAAGGAAGAAAGCGACCGTCAGAGAAAGGCGATTCTCTGTGACTGATATGGACAGTAAAAAACAACTGAGAAAAAAATTCTCCGAAATTCGTGCCAACATAACTGATAAATCTGCAAAAGACGCTGAGATAACCGAGCGTTTCCTTAATATGGATCGAGTTAAGGAGGCTGACTGCATAATGGTCTATGCCTCTTTCGGTTCGGAAGTCGATACTTACGGTATCATAGACACTTTTCTGGGTACAGATAAAAAGATAGCTTACCCAAGATGTGAAGATAATGGTACTATGGTTTTCCATGTAGTTGAATCTTTCGCCGATCTCCATGAGGGTATGTACCGTATCAGCGAACCTGATATCACTCTCCCCCTTGCGGAGGTCACCGATAAGACCGTCTGCATAATCCCCGGACTTGCTTTCACTGAAAAAGGCGGTAGACTTGGCTACGGCGGCGGATATTACGACAGATTCCTCATAGATAACCCCGATATCTATACCATCGCTCTTTCCTATGAGGAGCTTATCACTGACGAACTCCCCCTTTTGCAGCATGATCTTCTTGTAAATTCCATAGTAACCGAAGAAAGGACGGTGCTCTGCAATGAGTGACAACAAAAACGACGAGGTCCTTGATGATCTCCTGAACGAGATCGGTGAGGATGAAAGTCATCAGCCGTTGGAGGAAGCTGCGGCTCTGCTTGAAGAAGCGGCTAACAGCAAATACCACAGCGACATTGACGATGATCCCAATCCCGATGCTCCGCAGGAGTTTGATCTTGATGCCTCTGAGGATGAGGACTATGACGATCACCCCGTCAGACGTTCCGATCCTCGCAGAAGAAAACGTAAAAGAAAGAAGAAAAAAAGATACAGAAGCAGAGTTCCGGGTATATTGATACTCGTTACACTGATACTTTCGGTTTCCATCTGTCTTTCACTGGTGATAATCGCTTTCGGTAAAGATATCATGGGCATCGGCAAAAACGATTCCACACACCTTATGGTCATCCCCGAAGGTTCATCAACCGATGAGATCGCCGCTATGCTGGAAGAAGAAGGCATTATAAGATCGCCTGAATGCTTCAAGCTGTTCTCCCGTCTGAGAAAATCCGACGAACAGTATATCGCAGGCGAGCATTTCGTCCGCCCGAATATGGCTTATGAAGCTATCATCGACGAGCTTACTTCTATCCATGAGGAAGAACAGGAAACTGTCGAGATCACCTTCCCTGAGGGTATCAATATCTATGAAGCCGCTAATATCCTTGAAGAAAACCAGATCTGCTCCGCAAGCGAGTTCATCTTCTACTTCAACTCAGGCGGATACGGATTCAAGTTCGAGGACAAGCTGCCTACCGATACAACTCTCAAGCTCAACCGTATGGAAGGCTATGTATTCCCTGATACCTACTTCTTCTATACAAATATGGAGCCTGAACAGGTATGCCAGAAGATATATCTCAACTTCGACAGTAAGATGACAGATGACCGCTATCAGAAGATGGAGCAGCTTGGTCTTACTCTTGACCAGCTTATCACTCTTGCTTCCATCGTTCAGAAAGAGGCCGCTACTACCGACACTATGACAATGGTCGCTTCAGTTTTCTGGAACCGTCTGAGAAATCCTGAGGTATTCCCGCTTCTCCAGTCTGACCCGACTTCAAACTACGCTAATGACGTTATAAGACCTCATATGGATGTTTATGACAAGACCATAATCGATGCTTATGACACTTATGTCGGCCCTGGTCTCCCTCCGGGTGCTATCTGCAATCCGGGTATCGAGGCTATCGACGCTGTTCTTGCTGACGTAAAGAGCAACTACTTCTACTTTATCGCTAATATCTTCACAGGTAAGACCGAATTCTCCGAGTCACTTGAAGAACATGAGGCTTATCAGGAGGAGATCGCAAGCGAGGAAGATGAATATATCGCTTCTTCAAAGGCTGCTGAGGCTGAAGCTGCTGCTGCGTCAGAGGAGGCCAATAATGCTGACTGATCTTGAAGTGCTTGCACCCGCAGGCGATGAAGAACGCTTCAATGCGGCTATAAATTACGGAGCTGATGCGGTCTATTTAGGCCGCAAGCAGTTCGGTATGAGAGCATCACCGCTTAATTTCGATTTTGAACAGCTTTGCAGTGCCGTGAAAAAGGCTCATGCAAAGGGGGTCAAGGTCTATCTGACCTGCAATACCCTGCCGAGAAACAATGAGATACCTTTCTTTGAAAAGTTCGTCTGTGAAGCTGTTGAAGCTAAGGTCGATGCTATGATCGTTGCTGATATCGGTCTGCTCATGCTCATCAAAAAATATGCTCCTGACATGGAGATACATATTTCTACTCAGACGGGTATCGTCAATTATGTTACTGCCCGTGAGCTTTACAATATGGGCGCTAAACGTGTTGTTCTCGCAAGGGAGCTTTCCTTTGACGAGATCGCTGAGATACGTGCTAAATGTCCGTCTGATATGGATATCGAATGTTTCGTTCATGGTGCAATGTGCGTTTCATTTTCGGGACGATGTCTGCTTTCACAGTATCTCGTCAACCGTGATGCCAACCGTGGCGAATGCGCCCAGCCTTGCAGATGGGGCTATCATCTCATGGAGGAAAAGCGTCCCGGTGAATACTTCCCCATTTTCGAGGACGAGAAAGGCACTTACATCCTCAACGCAAAGGATATGTGCATGATCGAACATATCGATAAGCTGGCTGAGGTCGGTGTTACAAGCCTGAAGATCGAGGGCAGAGCAAAATCCGCTTACTATGTGGCTGTTGTCACTAACGCTTACCGAATGGCTGTGGACGAATACCGCAAAGATCCGTATAATTTCAAACTCCCCGACTGGATACGTGATGAGGTCTACAAGGTCAGTCACAGAAAGTATTCAAAGGGATTCTTCTTCGGAGTTCCCGAAGAATCGCAGTACTACGAAAACAGCGGATATATCCGCAATTACGATGTTGTGGCAGTTGTGGAAAAATGCGACAACGGCACAGTTTACTGCACTCAGCGCAATCGCTTCTTTGCAGGCGATAAGGTCGAACTTCTCGCTCCTTCATGCAAGCCTGTGGAACTGACACTTGATACTATTTACGATGAAAACGGCGAGCAGATAGAAACTGCAAATCACGCTATGATGAAGTTTTCGTTCAAGTGTGATGTGGTATTCCCAAGCGGAACTGTTATCCGTAAAGAAACTGATTAATATTAAAAGCCATAGTTTGATACTATGGCTTTTTTAGTAAGGACAGACTATGATAGAAACCGACGGTACAACTTATGTTTATTCCATAAGCCGTGCCGAATGAAAATCAGGGAGATGATCGCAATGGGAACTTCGATCGGATATGCAATTATAGCGGCGGTATGCTTTGCCGCTCCTGTATTTGTGTTTTTCAGAGCAAAAAAATACGATTCCGCAATGATTTATCCTGTTATCGTTGGTGCTGTGACATATTTCATCGCCACACGAATGAGTGACCTTGCTGTATGGATGCTGTTCAGTGAAGCACCTATGTCATATAAAGCTGTTATTGCTACTGAATTGGCGGCTTTTTCCGAGGAGACAGGACGATGGCTGGCGATGAAATATCCTGTGACAAATATAAAGACCTCACGTGCCGCATTCTGCTTCGGTATCGGTCACGGAGGTCTGGAATGTTATATGCGTGGTGCGGCGGCGCTGAAACTTATGGCCGCAGGGAATTCCCGAAATATGGGACTTCTTCTCGGAGTGGCTGATTCGCTTAACATGATCGTCAATATCGGTGTTCACATCGCTCTATCGCTTCTCATATTCAAGAAAATTCAGGAGCAGAAATCTCTCCGATGGCTTGCTCTGGCTATACTATTACATTATCTTCTCAATGCCCTTGTAGGAGTTGTCTCCCTCGGCAAAATGCCGATCCTTACAGGATTTGCTGGCATTTTCTTTGGGCTTGGAGTGATATTGACAGTGTATAAGATAATTGATGGTGAAAACGTTCTGACCGAAATAAAATACCACACTGACGATATATGACGAAAAGACCGCAGAGGCACATCTCTGCGGTCTTTTTTCATAATTACTTCTTCTTTGACTTATTCTGCTTTGAAGCAGGCTTTGAAGCGTTTGGCTTTGAAACAGCAGGAGCTTTCGCTACTATCGGTTTCTCAGCTTCGATGGATTCTTCCATCCACTTGTAAACAAATGCTGCAATAGCTGCACCGATGAACGGGCCAACGATGAATACCCAAAGATCAGAAACAGCTGAGCCGCCTGCGAGAATTGCAGGGCCGATACTTCTTGCAGGGTTTACGGATGTACCTGTAAGGCCGATTCCGAAAATATGCACCAGTGTCAGTGTAAGACCGATGATGAGTCCGCCGAATGAACCGTGCTTTGCCTTCTTGGATGTTACACCGAGAATAGTCATAACGAAAATGCAAGTGAGAAGGATCTCAACGAGGAGACCTGCGCCTGCGCTTCCGTTTACACCTGCGAGGCCGTTTGAACCGAGTCCGCCTGTCTTATCTTCGATATTTCCCAGATCAAAGATGAGCTTGAGCATTCCTGCGCCTGCAAATGCGCCGAGACACTGTGAGATAACATAGCCGACAAAATCTGCCGCTGTCATTCCGCCGCTGATGAGAACACCAAGAGAAACAGCAGGGTTGATGTGGCAGCCTGAGATGTTGCCGATGCAGTATGCCATGCCGACGATAACAAGGCCGAAAGCAAGGGCTGTGAGGATATATCCTCCGCCGTTCACTGCATCACAGCCAACCAGCATTGCTGTTCCGCAGCCGAGGAGAACCAGTACAAATGTACCAATAAACTCAGCCACGTACTTTTTTATTGTAAGTGCTGACAATTTTTTCACCTCCTTTTATTCAATTAGGATCAACAGATCATTTTAATTATAACAGATTTTACTCATTTAGTCAATGAATATATGAATTTTTATACTTTTTTACAAATAGGAAAGGGATGGCTGAAAACCATCCCTTTAGCTATTCTTATTCTACACCGCATCTTCTGCGGACTTCGGCTGTAAGTTCATCGAAATAGATCTGCGGTTCAACTTGGTTGTATGCTTTGTTGTATTCATCCCACGTTTTTTAAAAATCATCGCTCATTACCATAAGCGGCATATACTTATGCTTGACCTCGTTGATCTTCTTGGAAACTCGTCCGTACTCGGTAGCATCAGTTACAGAGCTTTCAAATGACCACATCGGATACCATTTCGGATTCTCAGGTGCTGGATTCAGGAAGTCTGTATAGGTCTGATTTCCGTAAGCATCGAAGCATTTACGGACAGGATCGGGCAGATGATCGTGGAAGATATTCGGCTGATTTGTGGATGTATATGCATTCTTTCCGTCAGGTGCTTTACCGCCGTATCTTGGCATATAGCTGTAATCACAGCAATGCTTTGCGATATACTTGGCATCTCTCCATTGTTTGTACTGCTCCTCTGTCTGGTCGAAATAGCCTTCATCGTTGACATAATAGTCAACCCCCTCAACTCCCCAGAATCTCAGATTAAGCACTTCGGGTGTTATAAGGTCGCTCATGAACTTTACAGCACCGTCAGGGTCGGAACAGCTTACAGTCACACCTACGCCTGTTGAAGCATTGAATGCGGCATTATCGTGGTATCTTTCTTCAAGTTTTCCGTCGATGGTCAGTCCGAACGGGATATATGTACATTCAGGCGGAAGTTTGTTCTCTGTGCTTGCAAAATTCCAGTGCTGGTCTACCATTCCAAGTACACGGCCTGTCAGCATTTTATCGTAGTAACCGTTGTTTTCCATTACAAAACACTGCGGATCGATTATGCCCTTATGATATTCCTCATTCAGCTTCTTGAACCACTTCTTGGCAGTCGGGAGCAGATTATAGTCATACGCAGTCAGGGTATCAGGGTCAACGAAACAGCATCCGTCATTAGGATGTCCGTCAAGGAACATCGGCGGATTGTCAAGAGCAAACATACGCACATCTGTTGCCTGTATCTCATAGCCTATGAACGGCTCACCGTTTTCATCAACAGGATTTGCTTCCATATAATCCTCAATAAGGCCAAAATAATCATCAAGAGTTTTAAGTTCGGGATAATCTGCCCATTCCAGTACCCTTGTCTGGATCCAGAATGCCTCGCCGTCATGGGTTGTAGAAGTTTCTTCCTTGTATACAGCCGAAAACAGCGGTACAAAGTAAATATGTCCGTCCTCTGAACGTACAGTATCCCACTGCTCATCGGTATAAAGAGCCTTGATATTCGGATAGGCATCCCAGTAATTATCAAGCGGTATAAATGCGTGTTCGTTTATCAGGCGCTGACAGTTAGGGCCGTCAGGCGAGATGAAGTCGGGATACTTTCCTGCGATCATCATATCACTGAAAACCTTGTCGATGTCCGCCTGATCGTCGAGCCACTCCTCATAAAGGATGCATCCTGTTTTCTCTGCAATAAGCTGACGCACTTCATTATCCTTATCCAGCGGATTGTCATTCCGTGCATAGTAGTAACCTGTAAACTCCTTGAACTCTTTTGACTTCTCCTTCTCTTTCTTGGCGGAACAGCCAAATGCAGATGTTACCATAGCTGCTGCAAGCAATGATGATAGAACTTGTTTTTTTGTCATACTATTCACCCTTTTCCATTCTGATCTTGAACATGATCTTAAAATTATTTTTTTCATTTATTACCATTTCAACACTGTTGCCTAAGCAGTGTCTGATGCGGAGATAAGGATTGAATCTGTTGCTTCTGTCAAATGAGTATTCGCTTGTGACATCTGCATCTTCAAATATTGCATAAAGTTTAAGAGTCTCGGATGATGTAACTGTTTTTTCGCTTTCAAATTTTATTATTGCTATTCCGTCTTCAACAGTCAGCTTAGCTGTCCTGCCATCGAAATTGCTGAAAATATCCTCTGCTATAAGCACAAGAGAATATGCAGGTATTATAATATTGTCTCCGCCTCCATCGTATGTAAAGGAAGCGTTGTGTTGTTCCGCAGTCTTTTCCAGCATTGTCGCCTCGTCTGACAGTGAGATATTCTCATCTGTGAAGCGCTTTTCCAGATACGGCATTGTATTTATTGCCGTAAGCTCGGCATCAAGCCTCATAGCTGTTATGAACAGCGAATTATAATCGGAGCTTTTCTTCATGAGCGAATCACTGCTTTCCTTGTATTCGCTTCCCTTCTGTGCAAGGCGCTCCGACATGGATGCACATATATCAAGAAGTGAACCGATCTCATCTGAACCGTTTGCACCTTCGGACAGCGATTCAACTATGCCTGTATCGTTGAATTCTTTCAGAACAGGTCTGATACGCTTGTTTATTCCCCTTGCCATAATGATCCCGGCAGTGAGTGTAATAATAAGTATAGCAGAAAGGCATGGGATAAGGAATTTATTATCTGTCAGAAAGTCAATATAGCTTTCCTTGTCTGCGTTTGCATAGAATTCCATATCAACTGTATAATAGTTGTGTGTCACACATTCAAAATCAGGTGTGATCGCAACATCTGATACCGACTCCATCTCATCGTCATTGCTGTATATAAGTTCACCGCCGCTCATAATGTAGAACTGCCCCTCAAAATCGAGGTTGTTGACATAATCCTTGATATAGTCATTATTCAATATGAGACAGAGATAGCTTTCGCCTGTTTCCAGATTGCAATAATCCAGCTTGCGGACAAGTATCAGCAAATGTTCACTTGGGTCAACGCTAAGAATAGTCGGCTTGTTGTACTTTGTGATATCCTTGTACCAGAGATCGTCATAAGCCTCATCAAGATTTTTCATCGTTCCGTTTGCCAGAATAGTAGGGTTAGAGGTGTAGATAACGCATTTCTTGACGATATTCGTATCAGCAGTGCTGAGAGCCGTATTTTTCTGAAGCGGATAGTATTCCTCAAAATAATCGGATGAGGAATTGAATTCCTTGTTGAGAAAATCATAAACAGGTTCGTTGGTGTAGATATTTTTAGCGATAGATACCGCACTTTCAACACCAATAGTAGTCATCTGCTCTGTGGACGAAATCACTGTTTTTTCTATCTGCAAATATTTTTTTGCAGTAACATTCATTACAGTTGCCACCATTATAGTCCCTACCGAAATAATGGCGGCGATCATCATGATATCAAAAAAAACAAATTTTTTCATTACAGACAGACCTGAAAAAGGTGCGGATCTTTTTTTCTTTGATTTTTTCAAAGCAGACCTCCGTTATCTTTCAGGCATATTCAGCAGCTTTTTAAGAGCCGCTTTTTTCTCATACATATTCTTTTCAGCCTCGGCGAGAGCTTCCTCATAGACGTATCCCTCTTTCCCGAATGAATATCCGTAAGAAAGCGAACATTTTACAGAATCTTCGGGACGGCTGAGAATTTTAGGTGATTCTTTTTCGAGCCGGTCAACGATAGCGCTGAACTGTCTTGGCAAGCAGTTTGTCATAACAAGCAGGAATTCATCTCCGCCCATACGGAAACAATGGCAGGAGCTATCCTGAAACTGCTTTATATAGTCAGCCGCAGATGTGATGACA
>JAEDMD010000067.1 GCA_016303195.1 Oscillospiraceae bacterium
TAACATCCCCCTTGACCCCAGAAATGCCGCCTTCGGCGGTTTTATTATTTTTTTAGTAAATGCTGTTGTCTTGTTTATTTTGTGAAATGGCTTGCATTTCCTGCAAAAAGGTGTTATAATAATATAATAGCATAGTTATGCGAAAAATTATCATAGAAAGCAGGAGATACCGTGCTGAAAAGTATGACAGGCTACGGCAGAGCGCAGAAAATTCTCAACGGACGAGATATCCTCGTCGAAATTCGTTCCGTTAACCATAGATACTATGAGTATTCGTCAAGGATCCCCCGCACTTATAATTATATTGACGAAAAACTCAAGGCTTTACTTAAAAATTCTATCTCTCGTGGTAAGGTCGAAGTGGCTGTGACCATTAACAATATCGAGGGCAAGGATACAGAGATCGCTATAAATAAAGGTACAGCAGAAGGCTATGTTCAGGCTCTCAGAAGTATTTCTCAGGAGCTTGGTCTGGAGGATGACCTCACTCTCTCAAAACTCATAAAGCTCCCCGATATCTTCACCGTCCAGAAAACTCCCGATGATGAGGAACAGGTCTGGAACGATGTGGCTGATGTCGCTCAGGAGGCAGTTTCCAAATTCGTGGAAATGCGTACTACCGAGGGCCAGCGCCTTAGAAAGGATATCACCGACAAGGCTGACGGCATCCTCAGAATGGTCATGGAGGTCGAGAGACTTTCCCCGATCACTGTGGAAAATTACCGTGCCCGCCTTTATAAAAAGCTCAGCGAGATTCTCGAAAATAAGGACATCGACGAGCAGAGGATACTTACCGAGTCCGCTGTTTTTGCCGAAAAGATCGCTGTTGACGAGGAAACTGTCCGCCTCAGAAGCCATATATCCCAGCTCAAAGCTATGCTCGGCTCGGATGAGGCTGTCGGAAGAAAGCTGGACTTCATCGTGCAGGAAATGAATCGTGAGGTCAATACCATCGGTTCAAAGGCTCAGGATCTCAATATCACCAAGATCGTCGTTGATATGAAAGCGGAGATCGAGAAGATACGTGAGCAGATCCAGAATATTGAGTAAAATATGAAACTTGTAAGCATCGGTTACGGAAATATGGTCTCCGCAGACAGGATAGTTTCCGTCGTAAGCCCTGAATCTGCGCCCATAAAAAGGCTCATTCAGGAGGCTCGTGACGACGGCAGAGCCATTGACGCAACCTTCGGAAGAAAAACAAGAGCGGTTCTTATCATGGACAGCGGACATATCATCCTTTCGTCCCTGATAACCGACACTCTTGCTGCGAGAATTAACGATTCAGGAGGATCAGAGGACAATGAATAAGGGCAGACTTATCGTCTTTTCCGCTCCGTCAGGATGCGGCAAAGGCACAATGCTGGAGCAGATCCTTAAAAATGAGGACTTCTGCGTGTCAGTTTCCGCCACTACAAGATTGCCCCGTGAAGGCGAAGTTGACGGCGTGAACTACTATTTCATCAGCAAGGATGAGTTCACTGAGCGTATCGGTGAGGGGAAATTCCTTGAATATGCCGAGTATTGCGGAAATTTTTACGGAACTCCAATGGATAAGGTAAATGAAATGCTGGAAAAAGGTAAAAATGTTATCCTTGAAATAGAGGTGCAGGGTGCTGTAAAGGTCATGAACAAGCGTCCTGATGCGCTTTCAATCTTCATCGCTCCGCCATCTATCAACGAGCTTCGCCGCCGTCTCCATAAGAGAGGCACTGAGTCCGACGAGGTCATCGAGCAGCGTGTTGCTCAGGCTTCAAACGAGGTCGCCCTTGCCGCAAAATACGATTATATCATCGTTAATGACGCTCTTGAGGATGCTGTTGAGGACTTTTTCCACGTTGTCCGTGCCGAACAGCTCAGAGCCGACAAGCGTCCTGAGATAATCGCTGATATCATTAAAAATTCGTGAAACTGCACAATTGTGCTGAATAATATTTAGAGGTGTTGAATATGCTTAGACCCGCTGTAAATCAGATCATTTCAAAGAACGAGAGCTGTTATTCACTGGTTATCGCTGTTGCAAAACGTGCAAGAGAGATCGCCGATGAGCTTTACGCAAACAATGAAACTCTCGAAGAAAAGCCCGTTAAGACCGCTGTTGAGGAGCTTGCAAGCGGTAAGTGCAAGATCGTCAGCACTGCTCCCGTAAACAACGAATAATGCCCCTTATTGCGGAAACATCCGTCAGCGGAACAGCCTATTCTTTCGATATGCTGTTCAGCTACGCTGTGCCCGACGGCATGGCGGCCGCCGAGGGATGCCGTGTTCTCGTCCCTTTCGGACGAGGCAACAAGCGGCGTATCGGCGTTGTTATGAAGCTCTCGGAGGGAAATACGGATGGTCTGAAATCCCTTGTTTCACTTGTGGATGAGACCCCCGTCATTTCACGGGAACTTCTTGATCTTGCGATCTATCTGAGCGAGCATACCTACTGCACCTATTTCGATGCGGTCAGGACTATGCTTCCGCCTGCGATGAGCGTCAGCACTAAGGAAAGGTTTGAGATAGTCAAAAATTTCACAGACTTTTCCGCTCTGTCGGAGGAGGCTCACGAACTGCTGGATATACTCACGGATCTGCCCGATAATAAGGAACTGAACAGCTATCTTACCGATTTTTCGGAAAAATACGGCAGACATCTCATTGATGAGCTTTGTGATGCCGATGCGCTCAGCTCCGATAATGTTTTCAGGCAGGCTGTCGGCGATGCATCAGTGAAAATGGTGCGTCTCACCGACGAATATATGAGTTCGCCCGAAAAATTCAAGCTGACTCCAAAACAGAAGACAGTTGCCGATTTCCTCAGCGAATACGGCACTGCCGCCACCAAAGAAGCGGCATATATGTGCGGTGTTACGCAGGCTGTTGTGAAGCGTCTCATCGCCAATAATGCGGCTGAGGAGTACGACATGGAGGTTTTCCGCCATGTTGATGACGGCGCTGAGGAGAAATGCGACCCCGAAAGCGTAGTTCTCTCCGATGAACAGCAGGCGGCCCATGACGCAGTTCTTGCCAAGCTGTTTGAGGGCAGGGCGGCGGCTTTTCTGCTTCACGGCGTTACGGGAAGCGGAAAGACTTCGGTTTTCGAGAAACTCATCCATGATACCGTAAAACTTGGAAAACAGGCGATGCTCCTTATTCCTGAGATCGGCCTGACTCCACAGATACTGCGCCGTTTCCGTTCACTTTTCGGCGAACGTGTCGCAGTCATCCACAGCGGTCTCTCACAGGGACAGCGTCTGGATGAATATAAAAGGATAAAGAAAGGCGGAGCGGACATCGTAATTGGCACGAGAAGCGCCGTTTTTGCGCCTTTGGACAACATTGGCATCATTATTATCGACGAGGAGGGAGAGCGTTCCTACAAATCAGACAGCTCTCCGAGATATATGACCCACGATATCGCCCGAAAGCGCTGCGCCTACCATAATGCAGTGCTTCTTCTTGCGTCTGCCACTCCCTCGGTGGAAAGCTACTACCTTGCGGAAAAAGGCGTATACAAGCTGTTGGAGATGAAAAAGCGTTACAGCACATCTCCGCTCCCTGAGGTGAGCATCGTGGATATGAACATCGAGCGGACGGACGGCAATAAGACCGAATTCAGCCGAAAACTCGCCTATGAACTGAGTATGAACCTGCAAAACGGTGAGCAGTCAATTCTTCTGCTGAACCGCCGAGGCTACCATACCGTCATAAGCTGCTGCGACTGCTATCAGCCTGTCTATTGCCCGAATTGCTCAGTTCCGCTGACCTATCACAAGAAGAATGACAAGCTGATGTGCCACTACTGCGGCTACGTCAGCGAGAAGATCACCAAATGCCCCGAATGCGGCTCAGAAAGGCTCAGGAGCATGGGTTTCGGCACTCAGAAGCTGGAGGAGGAGCTTGCAGTCTATTTCCCGACAGCAAGAGTCCTGCGTATGGATGCGGATACCACTTTTTCACGATATTCCTACGAAAAGAACTTCTCAGACTTCCGTGACGGAAAGTATGACATAATGATCGGAACTCAGATGATCGGCAAGGGTCTTGATTTCCCGAATGTTACTCTTGTGGGAGTGCTTTCGGTGGATAAAGCGCTGTTTGCAGGGGATTTCCGAAGCTATGAGCGGACTTTTTCGCTGATAACTCAGGTCGTCGGACGAAGCGGCCGTGGTGACAAGCAGGGAAGGGCGATACTCCAGACTTTCATGCCCGAACACTACATCATGAACCTCGCCGCCGAGCAGGATTACAAGGGCTTCTACAACGAGGAAATAGCCATCCGACGGGCTATGATATTTCCGCCCGTTTGCGATATGGCAGTTTTCTGTTTCTCCGCAAACAGCGAAATATCGGCAATAAAAGGCTCAGGCGCAGTTCTGGAGCTGATGAAGAAAAAACTTGACGAACTTAAACCGAAAACTCCCATCCGTGTGCTTGGCCCTGTCAGAGCCTCATATGGAAGAATAAACGGCAAGTTCCGATACAGAATAATAATGAAATGTAAAAATAACGCTGAGATACGTGGTTTTATCAGCAGTCTGCTGAAAGATGCCCCGAAGCTGGCGGATATGAAAGGCGTTTCCCTCTATGCCGACATGAACGGCGATGTGGGAGTATGACCGTATGAAAGGATTTTTGAAATGGCATTGAGAAAAATTTTGACCGACAAGGACGAGAGTCTCCACAAAGTCTGCAAGCCTGTTGATAAATTTGACGAAAGACTGGCTACACTTCTGGACGATATGCACGAAACACTCGACAAAGCGCAGGGTGTCGGACTTGCCGCTCCGCAGATCGGACTTTGCAGAAGAATATTCATCATGCACCTCGAAGAAGACAGTTTCGAGTGCATAAATCCCGAAGTTACCATGAAAGAGGGCAAGCAGAGAGTGCAGGAAGGATGCCTTTCATGCCCGAATGTGTGGGGCTATGTTACCCGCCCGATGAAGTGCCATCTCAAGGCTCAGGACAGACACGGAAACTGGTTCGAGCAGGACTTTGAGGGACTTGGCGCACAGTGTACCTGCCACGAAAATGACCATCTGGACGGTCATGTATTTACCGAGATCGTGGAGGAATTCTTCGTACCTGAGGAGGACTGAGCATGAAAATAGTTTTTATGGGAAGCCCTGAATTCTCCGTTCCGTGCCTGAAAGTGCTGGCTGAGAGCAAGCACGAAGTTGCGGCAGTTTTCACACAGCCCGACAAGGCGAGAGGAAGACGGGGAAATCAGCTCGTGCCGACTGCTGTCAAGGCGGCGGCGCTGGAATACGGCTACGACGTTTACCAGCCTCTTTCACTCAGAAAGGGCGAGGATGCCGAAAATGCAATGAAGATTTTGAACGATATTGCTCCTGACCTGATAGTGGTCACTGCTTACGGTCAGATACTCCCGAAAGAGGTGCTGGAGCTTCCAAAGCATGGCTGTATCAATATCCATGCATCGATATTGCCGAAATACAGGGGCGCAGCGCCTATCAACTGGGTAATCCTCAACGGCGAGACCGAGACAGGCGTGACTTCTATGCAGATGGGCGAGGGACTTGACACAGGCGATATGCTCATCAAGAAAACCACTGATATCGGCGAAAACGAGACATACGAGGAGCTTTATGCGAGACTTTCAGTCATGGGCGGAGAGGTGCTTGCGGAAACTCTTGAGGCCGTTGAAAACGGTACGCTCTCACCTGAGCCGCAGGATGATTCGCTGTCCTGTTATTCCCCTATGATACGCAAGGAAATGAGCGCACTGGACTTCAGCAAGTCTGCCGCAGAGGTGCATAATATCATCCGTGGAGTTACGGGATTCACCATGCTTGACGGCAAGAGACTGAAGGTGTTCAGATCGGAAATTTCGGACAATATTGCTCCCGATGCGCCTAACGGTTCGATCGTTGACGAAAAGAGATTTGCTGTAAAGTGCGGTGACGGAAAAGCTGTCATTTTTACGGAAGTTCAGCCCGAAGGCAAAAAGCGCATGGCATCCGCTGACTTCCTCAGAGGAAAAAAGCTCACAAAGGGCGAAATACTGGGAGGCGAGCAATGAACTACTCTTATCTGATATATTTTCTTATAATGCTCATACTTCCGCTTATCGCCGACATTTATGTTAAGGTGACTTTCAAGAAGTACAGCAAAGTGGCGAATTTCCGCCGTTTGACCACTGAACAGGTGGTAAGGCAGATACTCGACAGCAACGGCCTTTACAACACAAAGATCGGCTTCAACGGCGGAAATCTCAGTGATAATTACGATCCGAGAACAAATCAGGTCAATCTTTCAAGATCGACTTCGGGTCAGATATCCGTTGCGGCTATCGGTGTTGCGGCACATGAATGCGGTCATGCCTGTCAGCACGCTGAAAATTACTTCCCCATCGTGCTGAGATCGGCTATCGTTCCTGCGGTAAATATCTGCTCGAAATTCTGGTATCTCGTGTTTATCATCGGTGTACTCCTCAGCGAAATGACCATCGGAACTAATCTTATCTGGGCTTCTGTCATCATGTTTGCGGCAGTTGTGCTGTTCCAGATAGTGACACTCCCTGCTGAGATCGATGCAAGCAGGAGAGCGATGAAGACCCTCGAATCACAGGCAATACTCGAAGCCGACGAGCTTCCGATGGCTCGCAAAGTGCTGAGAGCCGCCGCTCTGACATATGTTGCAGGACTTGTGGTTTCCATCATGCAGCTCATCCGCCTTGTCACACTTTCAAGGAGGAGATAATGACAGAACCACGCTATCTTGCGGCAAAGCTGCTTGACGAGACTTTCAGGCGGTCGGGCTACTCGAACCTCGTCCTCGACAGCGGCATGAGCAGAGCAAATATGACGAAATACGAGGACAGAAAGCTGTGTGCCGCCATTTATTACGGCGTTATCGAGCGGAAAATAACCCTCGACTATATCATCAGCGGACTTTCCGCAAGACCCATTGACAAGCTGGACAGCATAGTTCTCAACATTCTCCGCTGCGGCATCTATCAGATACTTTATATGGACAGTATCCCCGACAATGCGGCGGTGAATGAGAGCGTGAAGCTGGCGAAGGAGTTCCGCAAGACCAGCGCTTCGGGCATGGTCAATGCTATTCTCAGAAATTTTATCAGAGTCGGTAAAAAGTTTGAGCTTCCAAAGGGCGAAATTGAACAGATGTCTGTTAAATATTCTGTGCCAACTCCACTGATAGAGAGCCTTATCAAAGACTACGGCAGGGAGCTTGCGGAGGATATTTTTGCGGATTCTCTCGGCCCTGCGCCAATGTTCGTAAGGGTGAACAAGATCGCTGAGGAGATTCAGGAGCGGAAATTCACCGAAATGTGGGGAGAACCCGACGAGGCGAGGTATATCTTTGAGAAGTCGCCCTATCTGCCGTACTGTTACAAGGTTTTCGACAATATGGGGCGCTATAACATCGAAAACAGCGATATGTTCGAACTGGGGATGTTCCACGTGCAGGACTTGGCTTCGCAGCTTTGCTGTGCGGCAGTTGCCCCAACGGAGAATGACATTGTTCTGGATATGTGTGCCGCACCCGGAGGAAAGACCTTCACTATGGCGGAAATGATGGACAATAAGGGTAAAATCTACGCTTTCGACCTCCATGAGCAGCGTGTGGGACTTATCAAAAAAATGGCTGAGCGCTTGTATCTGGAGAATATCACCGCCGAGGCAAGGGATGCGACGGTATTCTATGAGGATATCCCGAAAGCCACGAAGATACTCTGTGATGTGCCCTGTTCGGGCTACGGAGTTATCAGGAAAAAGCCTGAGATACGCTATAAGGACATTTCGGACTTTGAGCGCCTGCCCGAAGTGCAGTACAGGATCGCCGAGAATGCGCTGAATTATCTGGCTGACGGCGGTGAGATGGTATATTCCACCTGCACTGTCCGCAAGGCTGAAAATGAAGATGTGGTGCAGAGACTTCTGGCAAATCATCCCGAACTTGAACTTGCAGAGCTTCCCGAACCGCTGGGAAATGTTTTCAGCGGAGGCATGGCGGCTATTTTTCCGCATCATTTCGGAAGCGACGGATTCTTTATAGCAAAACTGCGAAAGAAGTAAGCGGATAACATGATCATGAATTCCGAATTGATAGAAATGGGGGAACGTGGTTGGATAAGAAGGACATTCTCAGCATGACTCTGCCTGAACTGGAATCCGCTCTGACTGCTCTCGGTGAGAAAAAATTCAGGGCAAAACAGATATTCCAGTGGCTTCATGTTAAAAGAGTCTTCGATTTTGACAAAATGACTGACATATCTATCCAATTGAGAACAGTTTTAAAAGAAAATTTTTGTATAAAAGGGATATTTGTTGAAAAAAGGCTTGAATCTTGTATAGATAATACTGTAAAATATCTGTATAGGCTTTCTGACGGGAACTTTGTGGAAACAGTTCTCATGGAGTATAATTACGGTTACAGCATCTGCGTTTCCACTCAGGTGGGATGCAAAATGGGGTGCCGTTTCTGTGCCTCAGCTATCGCAGGTTTCGTGAGAAACTTAGAGCCTTCCGAAATACTCATGCAGATCTATGAGACCGAAAAAAATTCGGGCAGGCGTGTTTCTGGCATCGTTCTCATGGGTATCGGCGAACCGCTGGACAATTACGACAATGTGGTGAGATTCCTCAGCCTCCTTTCCGATAAAAACGGGAATAATATGAGTCTGAGGCACGTTTCGCTGTCCACCTGCGGTATCGTTCCGAGGATATACGATCTGGCAAAGCTGAAGCTGGGACTTACGCTGTGCATTTCCCTCCACTGCCCCGACGATAAGGGACGGAGCGAGATAATGCCCGTAAACAGAAAGTATAACATCGAAAGCCTTATCAATGCCTGTAAGGACTATATTGCCGCCACAGGCAGACGCATCACTTTTGAATATGCCGTTATCGACAGAGTGAAGTCCTCGGACAGCGACGCTGATGCTCTGGCAGACCTTCTCAGAGGCATAAACTGCCATGTGAACCTTATCCCTGTAAATAAGGTCAGGGAGCGGAATTACAGCACTGCACGCTCAGGAGTTTCCGATTTCGCAAAGCGCCTCGAAAAACGAGGCATCAACGCTACTGTAAGAAGAACTCTCGGAAGCGACATCGAGGCCGCCTGCGGTCAGCTCAGGCGTGATGCGGCTCAAAGCAGTGAAAAGAACGGAGGTGCGGAGGTTTGAGATCCCGCTTCGCCACGGATATAGGGCTTTCCCGTGAAGAAAATCAGGACTCTGTGAGATGTGAGTATTTCGGCCATAATCTCCTTGCAGTGGTCTGCGACGGTATGGGCGGAGAAAGAGCAGGCAAGGAAGCCAGCTCAATGGCTGTTGAGGAATTCTTTCAGCGGTTCTCAGCAGGCTATTCCCAGAGCCTTACCGACGAGGAACTGCGTACTCTCCTTATTTCTTCGGTATCCGCAGCAAATTCCGTTATTTATACGAGGGCAAGATTCGATTTCAAGAATTTCGGCATGGGCACGACTCTCGTTGCCGCCTTCGTTACCGATCATTCGGCACTTATTGTAAATGTGGGAGACAGCAGATGCTACCTCATCACAAAACAGGGACTTAAACAAGTCACCGAAGACCACAATTATGCTATGGATCTCTTTAAACAGGGCAAGATAACCCGTGAAGAAGTAGAGAACCACCCTCAGAGACATATGCTCATCAGGGCTGTGGGCGTGGAAAAAACCGTCACAGCCGATACTTTTGGGTACGAGTTTGAGGA
>JAEDMD010000068.1 GCA_016303195.1 Oscillospiraceae bacterium
GATGTTATCTCCCTTGCAGGGGGTGAATGAGGGGGACAGCGTCCCCCTGACAAAGTAGTAAAGCAAGCGCAGCGATGCTTTACGGTCGTTTCGCAATAACTATGGTTTATTATTATTAATTAAAAAATTACGAAAACCGTTTCAGCACAAGCTGAGCGCATACCCCTGTGAACAGACCTGCTATACATCCTGTGACAATGAGTATCGGGTAGTTTGCGGCGGCGGCAGGAGTCCGCATGAGAATGACCGCCATTGCCGTCTGCCCCGTATTATGCAGGACTGCGCCCATGATACTGCACAGCCACAGATAATTCACAGGGATTATTTTTTTCAGCAGAAGCATTCCACCGAGGCAGGTCAGCGCACCTGCCATGCTGTACAGGATGACCGAAAAATTGGCACTGAACAGCGCTCCGAGGATAACTCTTGACATGAGTATGAGAAAGACTTCCTTTGGCGTGTATTTGTAGACTGCGTAAACAGTTATGATGTTGGCAAGTCCCAGTTTTACGCCTTGTATCGGTGTCAGATCGGGAAGCCGCAGTTCAACGATGAAAATTATCAGTGCAACTGCCGTAAGCATTGAAAGTTCCGCAAGCCGTTTTGCTTTCATCGGCTGACCTCCCCGTCACAGAATCGGACGATCAGTTTATGCGGCAGGCAGACAATTGGAATAGTCTCCGAGCGGAGAACACCTGTTTTCACGCAGGTTTTGTCGGGACAATCCGCATCGCTGACGGAGATCTGACCGTTTTCGATCTTTATTTCGTTCCATCCGCCATCGTCATATTCGATCCTGAATGTCCTGTTTTTTTCTTTGCTCAGGTCAAATGTATAGAGGACATTGTTGTTCTGCACTATCTCCACCATCGTGCTTTCCGACGGTCTGAGGATGAAATATGAGACTGCCGATGCGGCAATAAATATGACAATGACCACCGCAAGACAAATTTTCACGCCTTTAGTCAAGACACAGCACCTCCGCTTCCATACTGCTGATATTGGTAAATCTGTCTGCAATTCCATCGGTGTAGATTATATTTCCGTCGTCGGTCACAAGTATCATGTCAAAATCGTGGTGAGCCTTCCAGTATTCCTGCGCCTTGCTGTCGCCGAGGACAAAAAGTGCAGTTGAAAGAGCATCACATTCAAGTCCCGAATCGCCGATTATCGTCACGGAAACCAGCCCGTTATCGGCAGGATATCCATCGGCAGGGTCGAGGATATGCCAGTAGTTCTTCCTGTCGCTTCCGACGAAATATCGCTCATAATTGCCCGAAGTTATGACAGCTTTTGTGTCTGTTTCAATGATACACATATCCGTATCGGGCATGAAAGGGTCACGGACGGAAACTTTCCAAAATGAGCCGTCGGGCTTAGCACCCATAGCCTGAACATTTC
Source organism: Oscillospiraceae bacterium (assembly GCA_016303195.1). Lineage (GTDB taxonomy): Bacteria > Bacillota > Clostridia > Oscillospirales > Ruminococcaceae > Ruminococcus. The sequence goes on from JAEDMD010000068.1 coordinate 1,402, forward strand.
CGCCGAGGCTGACAATTGCCGAATCAACGCCGTTTTTCTTCATTATCTTCATGATCTTGTCGCTGGTGTAGCCCTTTGCAAGAGCGCCGAGGTCTATCAGAAAATTTTCGGGTATAGTCACTGTATCGCCGTCAAGGTGAACTTTCTCAAATCCCGTATCAGCCATGAGAGTGTCAAGCGCCGATTGCTTTGGTATCTTGTTGTCACCCGTAGTGAATCCCCATTCTTTCAGCAAAGGATATATAGTGATATCCAGTGCGCCGTTGGTATTTTTGCCGATCTCAAGGGCTTTGCTGATTATCTCAGCGGCATCGTCGGTAATAGTGACGGGACTGCCCGATGCGGAATTGACCTTGCTGATACAGCTACTCTCATTAGTGACAGAGAGGTCATTTTCAAGCTGAGTGATGAATTTTTCCGCTTCGTCAAGGGCGGCTTCGGAATTACTGCCGTAAGCCTTCATGGACATATATGTATCCATTGCGAAAACGTCACGGTTATGCGGAACATTGTCCGACACGGAAGCCATCGGTGCAGGCTCACTGCATGAAACGAGAGCGGCGGCGGAAATAAGTAAAATTGCCGATTTTATGTGATTTCTGAGCATTGTTATTTCTCCTGAAAAAAAGTGCAGACGAAAAACGTCTACACTATTATAGCACATAATTCAAATGTTTGCAATTGATAACAAAAAATTATTTTATTTCCAGCACTTCGCTGTTCGTTCCGTAAAAAATATCATCCCTGCCCGACATTTTTCTGCAAAAATCCTCAATAAGCTCCCAGTTGTCATGGATGTCGAATTCGTAGCTGTGACCCCAGAGACAGAAATATATCGGTTCGTCGCCGTCATATGCGAGAAATTCATCCGCAAGCTCATTGAGCTTTTCGTATCTGTGATGGCAGGTCGCCCTGAATCTGAGCAGATCGCTCTGAGGTGCAAAACAATGCAGGTCATCGCAGGTACGGCTGAATTTTATCCCGCACTCCCCTGCCGTTTTCACGATAAGGTCGCTGTATTCGCCGTAAGGGTATGCCATGCCCTTTATTTCGCAGTTGAAAAGCTGTTCAAGGGTATTTTTATCGTCCATTATCTCATGGCGCAGTTCATCTTCGGGCATATTGATGATATGGGGATGAGTAACGCAGTGAACGGCTATTTCATGGCCTTTATACGTTTCCACCGCCTCATTCGGCAAAAGTCGGCGGATGAACAGCCCCTTGTCGGTTGTCCATGAATCACCTGCCATCATCAGACCGCTGTTCAGGTTGAACGTGCCTTTCAGACCGTATTTGTTAAGAATTTCGATTAATCGGATATCCTGCGCTATGCCATCGTCATAGCTGAATGTCAGGGCTTTTTTTCTGCCGTTCCACATACAATCATCTCCTTAATTCAAGCACCATGAAAACATCCGAAAAGATGCTGTCGTTGTACTTTTCCGTGTCTTTGAATCCTGCCGTTCGGTACAGCTTCAATGCACGTTTGCTGGTAGAAAGCGAATCCAGATACATACGCTCATATCCGCTGTCTTTTGAGGCTTTTACAGCAGTTTCCAGCAGTTTTCTGCCAAGTCCCCTGCCGTGGTATTTCTCCAGAAGATACAAGGATTTCAGCTCGCAATCCTTATCGTTCATCCGCCTTACAGCAACAGTTCCGATCACTGTTTCACCGTCGGTCATGCACAGGAAAACGTCGAAATGTCCGTGGATATCCTTGTAAAAGCTGTGTCGGCCGTTCAGGTCGAGGGAACGTCCTGATTCAGGCATACACTTCTCCAGAAACGCAAACAAACGGGATTCAAGAGTTTTGTCATATTCGGTTATAATAAAATCTCTATTCATATTTTTATTGAATCAGCGGTCTTGGTCATATAGTCATAAAAAATCAGAGGACCGCCAAAGGCGGCCCCTACAAAATAAAGCTGCAAGCCTTATTCTGATTTCTGATCACTTTATAAGAAGTGACTTGCCTGTCATTTCAGCAGGCTGTTCAACACCCATGATATCGAGCATTGTTGGTGCAAGGTCAGCAAGAACACCGCCTTCAGCCAGCTTGCCCTCAACGCCTACTGCGATGAGCGGAACAGGATTTGTTGTATGTGCTGTGAACGGGCTTCCGTCAGGCTCCATCATCTTGTCAGCGTTACCGTGATCGGCTGTGATAAGTGCAGCACCGCCCTTAGCAAGGATAGCATCTACCATACGGCCTACGCACTCGTCAGTAGCTTCAACAGCCTTTACAGCGGCATCGAAAATACCTGTGTGGCCTACCATGTCGCAGTTAGCGTAGTTGAGGATGATAACATCATATTTGTCCTCCTCGATAGCCTTGCAAACTGCATCGCAAACCTCATATGCGCTCATCTCAGGCTTGAGATCGAATGTAGGAACATCAGGAGACTTGATGAGGATTCTGTCCTCGCCGTCGAACTGCTTTTCCTCACCGCCGTTGAAGAAGAATGTAACGTGAGCATACTTCTGAGTCTCAGCGATACGGAGCTGTGTCTTGCCCAGCTTAGCAAGATATTCGCCCATTGTCATTGTGAGCTGTTCAGGCGGATATGCAACAGAAACGTTTGGCATTGTAGCGTCATACTGAGCCATGCAGACGAAGTTTACAGGGAAGAAACCATTCTTTCTCTCGAAGCCTGTGAACTCAGGGTCAACGAATGAACGTGTGATCTGTCTTGCACGGTCGGGGCGGAAGTTGAAGAAGATAACGCTGTCGTCAGCCTTGATCTGAGCGCCTCCCTCGATAACGGTAGGAAGCATGAACTCGTCGGTAACTTCCTTAGCGTAGGAATTTTTGATAGCCTGAACAGGATCAGTCTCCTTGACACCCTCGCCGTAAACGAGAGCCGCATAAGCCTTTTCAACTCTGTCCCATGCGTTGTCTCTGTCCATTGCGTAGAAACGGCCTGAGATAGTAGCAACCTTGCCCACACCGATCTTGTTCAGCTCTGCAACTGCTTCTTCCATGTACTCAGCAGCAGATGACGGAGGAACGTCACGGCCGTCGAGGAATGCGTGGATATATACCTTGTCAAGGCCGTTCTTCTTAGCCATTTCAACGATACCGTAGAGATGCTCCATGTGGCTGTGAACGCCGCCCGGTGAGAGAAGTCCCATGAGGTGGAGAGCGCTTCCCTTAGCCTTGCAGTTCTCCATAGCGCCGAGGATAGCCTTATTGTTGAAGAATGTACCGTCCTTGATATCCTTGGATATCTTAACGAGCATCTGATATACGATACGGCCTGCGCCGATATTTGTATGACCTACCTCAGAGTTGCCCATCTGTCCGTCAGGCAGACCGACATCGAGACCGCTTGCGCCGATGATAGTATTAGGGCACTCAGCCATATACTTGTCAATGTTAGGCTTCTTAGCGGCAGCGATAGCGTTGCCGTATGTATCGGGATTGTAGCCGAAGCCGTCCATGATAATAAGTGCTACGGGTTTTTTTGACATAAAAAATTCTCCTTTGAAGATAAATGTGAATCTATAAGTGTCATGAAAGACACGCAATAAACGTACATCCCATGTGAGGGAGTACGGTTTCTGCCGTTGATTATGATGACTTATGACCAGAATATCATAAGTCCTGATTCTTTATCAAATGCACATCCGAACGAACCGAGTAAATATACTTCCGTTTCTGTGCTTAATTCAAGTATCTGCTCATCACTCAGCCACATGAGAACATGACCGGGGATCTTCAGATATTTTTCTTTCACGGAATCAGCAATATACCGATCATTCAGATCTTCTTCGGCATAGCCTGATTCAAAAAGAAAATCTTCAAACGGCTTTTCATTTTCGTACTTTGTAAAGCCGTGATCCTCTGCATTATTGATATATTCCCGGAAATATTTCTCATCGCACCGAAATACAAGATAAGCATAGGGGCGATAATCCTGCGCTAACATACAAAGTTCTGTACGGAAGAAATATTCATCGCATTCCGCAGGCAGTTTGTCGGGCAGAACTTTTCTCCAGTCATCTCCGGCACGGACACCGTATCCGAAAATCGCTCTTTTAACCGGATACATGACTTTATTGTCTTTGAAATTAGCGCCGATAATAGGTGAGCCAAAGAGGACGATAACCATGACTATCGCCAGAACTCTGCAAATGATAACAGGAACTTTCATAGCGCCGTTTTTTCTGTAAATGTCGTAAAGTATGCCGAGAGTGGCATTTACGATGAAGAAAGGCAGAAATAGCATTTCTGTAATGCCCACAGTGGCAAGTAAAAAGATGATTCCGCCGCCGAAGAAAAAAGCGGCAATAAGCACAGAATTGAGCAAAGCAAATCCTGTTTTTTTCTGTTTTTCCTTATGTTTAGTCATAGTATCACCTCGTAAAAATATTTACAAGTACAACAAAGCTATACACTTTGTCTGCCTATGACTAAAGTATACCACATCAATTATTATTTGTCAATAGAAAATTATTGTTTTTCGATATTTATTTTCTGAATTTCAAAATTATTGCAAGGGAGAAGCCGAAACAGCGACTCCCCTGCTTTTAGTTGGTTATACTGTTATCAGCCGTTTACAGCAGCCTGAACGATAACGTTGAAGTCCTCAGCCTTCAGTGAAGCACCGCCGATAAGACCACCGTCGATGTTTGGCTTAGCAAGAAGCTCAGCAGCGTTCTTAGCGTTCATAGAACCGCCGTACTGTATAGTTACAGCGTCAGCAGTAGCCTGATCGAACAGCTTAGCAAGCTGGGCACGGATGAATCCGCAAACTTCCTCGGCCTGATCAGGAGTAGCTGTAAGACCTGTACCGATAGCCCAAACAGGCTCGTAAGCGATAACAACGTTCTTTACCTGCTCTGCTGTCAGTGACCAGAGATCGAGCTTGATCTGACGAGCGATAACTTCCTCAGTGATGTTGCACTCACGCTCCCACTTCAGTTCGCCAACGCAAACGATAGGCTTCAGACCTGCTTCAAGAGCAGCGATAGTTCTCTTGTTAACAGTCTCGTCTGTCTCGCCGAAGTACTGTCTTCTCTCGCTGTGGCCGATTACAACGTACTCAACACCAAGCTCTGTGAGCATATCAGCAGAAATTTCGCCTGTGAAAGCACCGCTCTTTTCAAAGTGAACGTTCTCAGCACCGATCTTTACGTTGCTGCCTGCTGTTGTGTTGATAGCTGTTTCGAGGTTTGTGAAAGGTACGCAAGCAATGACCTCGATCTTGCCCTCAGCGTTAGCAACGAGAGGCTTGATAGCTTCGAGAAGTGCCTTAGCCTCAGGTCTTGTCTTGTTCATCTTCCAGTTACCTGCAATAATTGCTTTTCTTAAATTCTTGTTCATGGGTGATTACTCCTTATAATAATCTTCAAAAAAAATTGATATTATACCTAACAGAAACGTTACTGAAAATATCCCGGATGTTAAACCTATCACAATATGGTAAAACATCTGCCACGGGGTTAGCATAGTGGTAAACTTTTCCTTTTTAATGGCAGCCGCAAAGGTTTTGAAAACATCCTTCATAAACAGCCAACATATAAAAGCGAAAAAAAGAATAAAAAAGCCTATCCATATATACATGACAATGGCTAAAAATATACCCTTCAGCATATACTACTCCCGTTTCAGTACTTTCGTTTCATGTTATAAATACGCACTCAGCGGTCAAAATTTGACAACATCTTTGTCGTCATCGTTATCGAAATCATACAGACCCTTGTCACTTGCGCCGCTGACAGATTTATTGTCGCAGCCGATCTTCACGCCCTTTTTAATAGGTGCGAAAAGGAATCCGACAAGTATGCCGAGAAGGAAGCTACAGGCTGCAAACAGCCATACAGAAGTTGAATTGCTTCTTACTTCCTCAGTGAATTTACATTTACAGTCTTTCATAGCTAAAACCTCCTGTACTGCAATAAGGGCGAATATCGCTATCCGCCCTATTGTTCATATAATTACTTTTCAGCGATTGCTGCAACACCCGGAAGAACCTTGCCTTCGAGGTATTCAAGTGAAGCGCCGCCGCCTGTTGAGATGTGGCTCATCTTGTCAGCGAAACCGAGCTGGATAGCAGCAGTAGCAGAGTCACCGCCGCCGATGATAGTTGTAGCGTCAGCCTCAGCGAGAGCCTCACAAACTGCAACTGTACCCTTCTTGAGAGTTGGGTTCTCGAATACGCCCATAGGACCGTTCCAAACAACAGTCTTAGCGCTCTTAGCAGCCTCAGCGAAGATAGCAGCTGTCTTAGGTCCGATATCAAGACCCATCATGTCAGCAGGGATCTTGTCGGAATCAACGTACTCAACAGAGATCTCAGCGTCGATAGGATCAGGGAAAGAAGCAGCGATAGCTGTATCAACAGGGAGAAGAATCTTCTTGCCGAGCTTCTCAGCCTTAGCGAGCATTTCCTTGCAGTAGTCCAGCTTCTCGTCGTCAACGAGTGACTTACCGATAGAGCCGCCCTGAGCCTTGATGAATGTGTAAGCCATACCGCCGCCGATGATGAGTGTATCGCACTTTTCGAGGAGGTTTGAGATAACATTCAGCTTGTCAGCAACCTTAGCGCCGCCGAGGATAGCAACGAACGGATGCTCAGGAACTTCAACAGCGTTGCCGAGGTACTGGATCTCCTTCTGCATGAGGTAACCAACAGCAGTTTCCTTAACGAACTTTGTAACGCCTGCGGTTGAAGCGTGGGCACGGTGAGCAGAACCGAAAGCATCCATTACGAATACTTCACCGTCAACGAGGTCAGCCAGTTCCTTAGAGAACTCCTCGCCGTTCTTTGTTTCTTCATTGCCACGGAAACGAGTATTTTCGAGAACAACGATCTCGCCGTCGTTCATAGCAGCAACAGCCTTCTTAGCGTTGTCGCCTACAACTGTATCATCAGCTGCGAAAGTAACCTTGGTATTAACGAGTTCGCCAAGTCTTTTAGCAGCAGGTGCAAGTGAGAACTTAGCCTCAGGGCCGTTCTTTGGCTTGCCGAGATGTGAGCAGAGAACGACCTTAGCGCCGTTTTCTACGAGCTTGTTGATAGTTGGGAGAGCAGCCTGGATACGGTTATCGTTAGTGATCTCGCCGTCCTTCATAGGAACGTTGAAGTCTACTCTTACGAGTACCTTTCTGCCCTTTACATTAATGTCTTCTACTGTGACTTTGTTTAATCCTGCCATTGGTATGACATCCTTTCGTTATATACTTTGTATCCGTCGGAGCGCAAGCCCTGTGCGGCTGATATTGCAGACAGATTGCTCTTGTTGTTAATAACTTAACAACGTACATTTCTATTTTACACTATTTCAGAAAATTTTTCAAGTGTTTCGGTGATATTTTTCAAAAAAATATAAGATTTGGTATTTGATGCATTTTATGCAGAATACATACAATATTTTATTACATCCGTTCTGCGTTTCTTTTCAGATACTCCTCTATTATTTCATCTTCACCGTTATCGCAGATATTTTCGTAAATATCACTGATAGTCCATAACAGTTCATCCTTAAACGATTCAACTCCAATAATATCATCTTCTTCATAGTATCTGAACAGTTTTCCTGTTTCTTTTTCCATAAGAAGGCATGTATATCCGCCGTCACCGCCTATCCAGACATATTTTTCGGAATCCCCTTCCTCTGCCCAGTCACTATATCCCATTTTATAATAGCCTTCAACATTTTCAAGATCGTGTATCTCAACAATGCTCATCCCGCACAATCCGTTCGTGAAAAGGTAGAACTGTCTGAGTTCGTCATTCAGACTGATACCCGCCCTTTCCTCAAACGCTTTGATCTCTTCTTCACTGTGAGGGACAAATAATTCGACCTCCGCATCATCTTCATACTTTTCAGCAATATATTTTATAATTTAAAGTTCTTCTGCTATTGCGGAATCCTTTGGTATTACCGCATCGCTGGCCTCCATTCGCTGCGGTATGAAATGTTCATGTATATTATCTGACTGTTCCATATTTTCCTTGTAT
>JAEDMD010000069.1 GCA_016303195.1 Oscillospiraceae bacterium
AGATAACCGAACAAATGCGGACAGAACATTGTAGGGGCGGCCTTTGGCCGTCCTCCAATAAACCAATGATGTCCGCTGTTCATCCTATAAGTACATGAGCAGTGAACAGTGAGCAGTGAATTGAATGTGAATATATATCTTTATTTAACAATTTGTAGGGGCTGGCGTCCCCGACAGCCCACACCATAGGTAACGTTAACCAATTTGTAGGGACGGCCATTGGCCGTCCTCAGATAACCAAATAAATATGGACAGCCCACTACAAACACAGACAGAACATTGTAGGGGCGGCCTTTGGCCGTCCTCCAATAAACCAATGATATTTGCCGTTCATGATAATGACGTTGATTCGTCCATGTAATAATTATAAAAATCCATACGTGTTGCGTTAACAACAATATTCTATCCGAATTTGTTGGGTTATCCGAGGACGGCCAAAGGCCGCCCCTACAAATTGATATAATTATACCCGATAATAGAAAAAAATACAAAGCACTGTTCACTGCTCATGGTGTTATGGGTGAACAGTCCGAAAACATTCTCCGTGGTGTCCGAGGACAGTCAATGTCTGTTCCTACAATGTTCTATCCGCATTTGTTCGGTTATTGGCGGACGGCCATTGGCCGTCCCTACAATGTTCTATCCGAATTTGTTGGGTTATCCGAGGACGGCCAATGGCCGTCCCTACAAATTCAAAGCACTGTTCACTGCTCATGGTGTTAAGGGGTGAGCAGTCCGAAAACATTCTCCGTGGTGTCCGAGGACGGCCAAAGGCCGCCCCTACAATGTTCTATCCACGTTTGTTCGGTTATTGGCGGAATGCTGAGAACTATTCACTTTGAACTCTTAACTTGAAAAGGGAGGTCTTTATGCCTGATTATCCAAAGTTTACCGAGGAAATGATAAAAACTCATACCATCCTCGTTCCTGATATGCTTCCTGTTCACTTCAAACTGCTTATCGCTATTTTTGCCGAAGCAGGCTATAAACTGGAACTGTTGCAGAATGATTCACGTGCAGTCGTTGACGAGGGACTGAAAAACGTCCACAACGATGCCTGCTACCCTGCTCTGCTGGTCATCGGTCAGTTCATGGATGCCCTCAACAGCGGCAAGTATGACCCCGACAAGACCGCTCTGCTCATTACTCAGACTGGTGGCGGATGCCGTGCTTCAAACTACATCCACCTGCTGAGAAAAGCCGTTGCCAGAAATTATCCGCAAGTGCCTGTATGCTCGCTGAATTTCAGCGGTCTGGAAAAGGACAGCGCTTTCAGGATAACTGCGCCCATGTTCCTGAAAATGCTCTATGCGGTGCTTTACGGCGACCTGCTGATGATATGCTACAACAAGTGCAGAGCCTACGAGATAAACAAGGGCGAAGCTAAGGCTACGCTCGACAAGTGGCAGCGCAGACTGGGAAATATCTTCCGCAAGGGAAGCAAGATGTTCCTGCGTACAAAGAAGATATACTCCGACATCCTCAGCGATTTCGCAAAGATACAGCTCAGCGGTGAGAAGAAAGTCCGTGTGGGCATCGTCGGTGAAATTTACGTTAAGTACTCTCCCCTTGCAAACAACCATCTGGAGGATTTCCTCATTTCCGAGGGATGCGAGCCTGTTGTGCCGTCACTTCTGGAATTCGTCATGTACTGCGCCGTCGGAACTTTCAACGATGCGAAAATATATGACCACATCACAAAAAATTCCATCTTCAATAAGATAGGCTATGACCTTATCTATGCAAAGCAGAAGGAGCTTATCGAGGTCATGAAACAGCAGGGAAGTTTCGAGCCTCCTCACGATTTCGAGCATCTGCGCCATCTGGCTGACAAGTACATAAATCAGGGCGTTGTCATGGGCGAGGGATGGCTTATCCCTGCCGAAATGGCGGCTCTTGCAAAATCAGGTGTGGAGAATATCATCTGCGCTCAGCCTTTCGGATGCCTGCCTAATCATATCGTCGCAAAGGGTATGTCCCGTGCCATCAAGCAGGACAACCCCAACGCAAACATCGTTGCCATCGACTATGACCCCGGCGCTACCCGTGTAAATCAGGAAAACCGCATAAAACTCATGCTCGCCAATACAAGGCTGTAACGGAGAATACTATGATAAAAACCAGAAACGGACAAACTATCGTCACAAACGAGGGACAGAACAAACTGCTGAAAAAGCTCTACGGTTCGGCTGGCGGACGGATACTGCTGAAAGGGCTTACCGCTCCCGCACTTTCGAGGACAGTGGGAAAATTCATGGATTCACGCTATTCCAAGCCCCTCATAAAGCCTTTCATAAAGAAAAGCGGAATAGATACTTCCGAGTATGTGATGGACTGCATTTACTCCTACAATTCGTTCTTCACACGCAAAGTCAAGCCAAGCAGGCGACCCATCGACTACACTCCCGACCATCTCATAAGCCCATGCGATTCAAAGCTGACCGCTTATAAAATAGGCAGGAACAGCATATTCCGCATAAAAGGCTCACGGTACAGAGTTTCCGACCTGTTGCAGAATGAATTTCTTGCGGAAAGGTTCAAAGGCGGATACTGCCTTATTTTCCGCCTCGAAGTGAACGATTACCACCGCTACTGCTACATCGACAACTGCACAAAGACCGATAATACGTTCATTCAGGGCGAACTGCACACTGTCAATCCCATCGCTCTCGAACGCTATAACATCTACAAGCGCAACAGCCGTGAGTACACTGTTATGCATACCGATAATTTCGGCGATGTTGTGCAGGTGGAAGTCGGCGCAATGATGGTGGGACGCATCGTCAACCACCACGGCGAATGTACCGTCAGACGAGGTGACGAAAAGGGGATGTTTGAGTTCGGCGGTTCAACTATCGTTATGCTCTTTGAAAAGGACAGCATTGCCATAGATGAGGATATTCTGCGCAATTCCGCCAACGGATACGAAACAGCCGTGAAGTACGGCGAGAAAATAGGCATTGCAGGGTGAGGATATGGATAACAACAGCGAAGAAAAAAGCACAGGCACGATACTGATAAGCGTTATTCTTGCATCGTGGATACTCGGCACGATCATCGCTCTGTTCAAGATACCCGACAACGGCGACAGAAGCTGGAAAACCATTTTCGCCGTGGGACAGTTCTTTGCAGGCATTGGTCTTGTTACGACCGTATCCGAGCTTATAAAGCGGAAATTCCTCAATGCCGTAACCTCTGCATTTATCGTAACAGGCGGTGTGATGGTGTACGAAGCGCTGAAATACCGCAGTGCAGGTCTGCATGAACGGGAGCAGATAATAAAGGCTGTCCCCTTCATCGCAACGCTTGGTATACCGCTGTTCTGTCTGGCAATAATGATACACAGCATAGCCTATCCGAAGCATATGAGAAAAATGTGTACCATGCCTGTCACGGGGATATGCACCGAGGTAAGAATGGTCACACGATACAAGGACGGCAGGAAATACCACAGATACATCCCTGTTCTTGAGATATCATTCAACAGCGAGCCGAGACAGATATTCCTCAATGAGGAGCGTTCGGAGGATTCATGCCCGATGGTAGGACAGCAGAAGCAGATAATGATCGACCCCAACGGCCCTGAGAATTTCTATGATGAGGAACATAACGAGAACACCAAAGCCATTGTCTTCGGCCTCGGAACAATACTCGCTCTTTCCGTTGTCATGGAATGGGTCATCTGGAATTATGTTGTGAGAAGATAAAGTTTAAGTAAAATAATGGGCTGTCGATGACGCCAGCCCCTACAATTCGGCTATTTTTCGTGAATGTTTTTGTAGGGGACGGCGTCCTCGACGTCCCAAAATTGGTTTTCGACAGACTGAGGGATGCCCATCGGGCATCCTCATTTTTTTTATTTTTTTGTAACGAATCCGCATTTCGTGCAACTAATATATGAACGTTCAGAAAGGAGATGAGCAGATGTCGGATGATATGAAGAAATACTATGAAGAATACGGGCGGAAGATATTTCTCTATCTGATGACTCTCTGCTCTGACCCCGACACCGCCGAGGAGCTTACTCAGGAGACTTTCTATCAGGCTATACGGAATATCGGCAAATATCAGGGAAAAAGCTCCGTATACACATGGCTTTGCGGAATAGCAAAAAATCTCTGGCTCAGCGAATCACGGCGGAAGAAATACCATCCCATTGCCGAACCTGACCCGACAGCTTCCGATATTTCGCCAACTCCCGATGAGGTCGCTGAAAGCAGTGACGGTAAAATGAATCTTCTCCGCAAGATACATCAGCTTCCCGAAACCGAAAAGGAAGTCCTGCTTTTACGTGCAACGGGTGAACTGAGTTTCCGTGAGATAGGCGAGCTTTTCGGAAAAAGCGAGAACTGGGCAAGAGTTACCCATTATCGTACAAAACAGAAATTGAAAGGAGGAACGTCATGAAATGCTCAATTATTCAGGATCTTCTGCCCATCTACTGCGACGGACTGGCTTCGTCCGACAGCAGTGAGGAAATAGAAAAACATCTGGCTGACTGCGAAAAATGCAGGGAGGTGTACGAAAATATGACAAAAGAAATGAATATAAATATCCCCGAAAGGGATGTAAAACCGCTGAAAGCCGTAAAAAAGAGAACACGGATGAAAATTTTCGGCGCTGTCCTCGGAACTGCCATTGTGCTGTTTGGTATGTTCATGTTCATCTTCTGGGGCGTTGTCCCGATAACGTCCGACAGAGTGCATTACACGGCAGATGCCCACGAACAGGAAAGAGAAACTCATTATTCCGATGCAAATTCTCCCGATGAATTGGAAAATGCCAAACATTGGACAGAAACGTCCACTGTAAAAAGCCTGTGGCTTGAATTCGACACTGATACAAAATGCTGCCGTTTCAGCACAAAGCCTGAGATGGTCTATAATGAGGACGGAAGCATAACTACCCATCAGCATCTCTACATCTATCCGCAGGTGAAACTGCCTTTCGACAACAGAGGTGAAAATCCGGACAAGTTCAGCATCGGCTTCGATGTACATGAGGGCGACACGCTGACCATCCATTACCGTGACAAGACCGAGGTAACAGACGTATATCAGCTATATACCGAAAATGTGGAATAACCGCATATATCTTCAAGGGTCGCCTTTGGCGGCCCTTTCTAAGTTATACATGGGAACAGCATTTACTTAAAAAAATATAAAAAAAGCGCCGCAGGCGCACGTTCTGGGGTCAAGGGGGATGTTATCTCCCTTGCAGGGGGTGAATGAGGGGGACAGCGTCCCCCTGAAAAAGTAGTAAAGCAAGCGCAGCGATGCTTTACGGACGTTTCTCAATATTTATGATTTAACGCAAAAATGTAAATGCTGTTGCCGTGAATTTGGCAAATAAAGGAATTGACATTGATTTCCCTTAGTGATATAATAAAATGTGTATGTGCGGACGGCAACCGTGCATAAAATATATTGTTATCATTCGCAAAATAAGAATTTGGAGATAGTACATTGATTAAGACAGTTAACGGTTTAAAGATAAATTATGAAGAAAAAGGCGAGGGCGACCTCATTGTCCTCCTCCACGGTTGGGGAAGCAATATCACCCTTTTCGCCAATCTCATCGACCTGCTTTCAAAGAAATACAAGGTTGTGGCTATGGATATGCCCGGTTTCGGCAAAAGCGAAGAACCGAAAGAACCGTGGGATGTAAGCGCTTATGTGCAGTTCGTCATTGATTTTCTCAAGGACTACGATACAAAGGAAGTCATGCTCCTCGGTCACAGCTTCGGCGGCAGAGTCATCATAAAGATGCACAGCCGCAATGACCTGCCGTTCAGGGTAAGCAAGGTCATACTCGTTGACAGCGCAGGCATCATGCCGCCTAAGTCCAACAAAAAGAGTTTCCGCACCTATTACTACAAGGTGGGCAAGGCGATACTTTCAACAGGCATCGCTCAGAAGCTCACTCCCGACGCACTGGAAAACTTCCGCAAGAAGATGGGAAGTGCCGACTATGCCGCCGCTTCGCCTATGATGCGTCAGGTCATGGTCAAGGTGGTAAACGAGGACTTAGAGCCGTATCTGCCAAATATCAAATGTCCCACACTTCTCGTATGGGGCGTAAATGATACCGCAACTCCCCTTTCCGACGGCGAAAAGATGGAAAAACTCATCCCCGATGCAGGACTTGTCAAGCTGGAAAATGCAGGACATTATTCCTTCCTCGAACAGCAGTTCACCTTCAACCGTGTCATGTGTTCATTCATGAAGATAGATGAGTAATTGCAGAAAAGTAGAGATCAGAAAGAAGAAAGCAGATATTAAAGACTGAAAATCAATATAAATTACTACTTTCTGAAAACTTATTTCTGAATAAAGGAGATTGGATATGTTTACAGTTTTATGGATAGTTTACGCCGCAGCGGCGCTTATCGGAATAATTTTCTACGGGCTGAGGGAATTCCATATGCTCCAGCTCAACGGCTACAAGACCCCCGAACATTCGTGGTGGATGAAGAAGAACAAAAGACGGTATCTTTACCCCGGTCTGCTGTTTGTTCTTCAGTTCGGACTGCTTTTCCTGAAAGGCAAGGCAGCTTTCACAGTTGGCGTTATAGTGCTTGCTCTGCTCAATGCAGTGTTCATCAGCGTATATAAGCCCGGCAAGAAGTTCAAGAAGCCGTTCAAATATACCGCCCGTGTCAAGCGTATGCTCACAACTTTCGGAATACTTATCGCAATATTCTATATAATCGCAGTGATCTGCGGAAAGACCAATGCACAGGTAGACACAGTCAACGGCGGTTATGAAGAAGTGCGCCGTTTCACATCAGCTGTACCGTACATCATCGTCAGCTCAGCACTTTACCTGACAGCAGTTCTCGTTCCGCTTTCAAATATCATCAACAAGCCTATCGAGAATTCCATCAACAAGTGGTACATCAACGATGCAAAGCGTATCCTCGGTGAATGCCCGTCACTCCACAAAGTCGGCATCACAGGAAGCTACGGCAAGACCAGCATGAAGTTCTATCTGGACGAACTGCTCAACTCAAAGTACAACACACTGAAAACCCCTGAGAGCTTCAACACTCCTATGGGCGTTACAATAACAATAAGAAACTACTTAAAGCCGACTCATGAGTATTTCATCTGCGAGATGGGCGCAAGACGAGTTCACGAAATAAAGGAGCTTTGCGACATTGCAGAGCCTCATGACGGTATCATCACTTCCGTCGGCCCTCAGCACCTTGAAACTTTCGGCTCTATCGAAAACGTGCTGAATACAAAGTTCGAGCTTGCAGACTGCGTAAAGGCAAAGGGCGGAAAGATATACCTCAACGGCGATAACGAGCTTATCCGCAAAAAAGCCCCTGAGTACGAAGGTGCGATACTTTACGGACTTCAGGAGGGCAATGACTACCGTGCGACTGATATCACAGTATCTTCAAGAGGTACGGAATTCACAGTGAACGCTCCCGACGGCGAGACAAAGCGCTTCTCCACAAAGCTCCTCGGCGAGCATAACGTACAGAACGTCCTCGGCGCTATCGCCTACGCTCACGGCACAGGCATACCGCTTGAAAAGCTGACACTTCCCGTCAAGCGCATACAGGCTGTTCCCCACCGTTTACAGCTTCTCGACCACGGCAACGGCGTTACATTCATCGACGACGCATACAACTCCAACCCAAGCGGATGCCGTGCGGCACTGGCTGTACTGGAGCTTTTCGATGCCTGCCGCATACTTGTTACACCTGGTATGGTAGAGCTGGGCGCAAAGCAGGAGGAGCTGAACTTTGAATTCGGTCAGGAAGCCGCAAAGTCATGCGATTACATCGTCCTCGTCGGCAAGGAGCAGACAGCGCCTATCTACAACGGTATCAAGGACGCAGGCTATGATATGAACAATGTCTATGTTGCTGACGGTCTTAACGATGCACTTGCAAATGTCCACGCATACCAGACCGACAAGAAGAAGGTAGTCCTCTTAGAGAACGACCTCCCCGACAACTATTAAGCCGCTGAAGTAGGGGCGGATATCATCCGCCCGTGCTTTGTACATTGATTATCCATTCGGGCGGATAATATCCGCCCCTACAAAATATTAATTACGCATAATTTAAAAGGAGAAAACGACAATGAAGATCAATCTTGCAGTACTTTTCGGCGGAAGAAGCGTCGAGCATGAAGTTTCCGTAATTTCCGCAGTTCAGGCAATGGCAAGCATCAATAAGGAAAAATATAACATCATCCCTGTCTACATGACCAAAAAGAGCGAATTCTACACCAGCGAGAAAATGCTGGACATCAACAGCTTCAAGGACATTCCCGCTCTCCTCGCTGAATCAACAGAATGTGTATTCGTAAGAAGCGAAGGCAAAGTCCAGCTTGTTCGCCAGAAGATAAAGAAGTTCGGCTCTAATCTCATTTCCGATATCGACATCGCTTTCCCTATCGTTCACGGTACAAACGTTGAGGACGGCGCTTTACAGGGCTATCTCCAGACTCTCGACCTGCCATACGTAGGCTGTGACGTTCTTGCATCTGCTGTGGGCATGGATAAATACGTCATGAAGATATTGCTGAAAGAAGCAGGATTTCCTGTGCTTGACTGCTGTCGTTTCTCATCCTATGAGATCGACGAAATGGATAACATGATCGCTCAGGTGGAGGCTAAATTCAGCTATCCTGTTATCGTCAAGCCTATCAACCTCGGTTCAAGCGTCGGCATTTCAAAGGCTAAAGACCGTGACGGACTTATCAGCTCCATCGAGGAGGCTTTCCAGTTCGCAGACCGTATACTCGTTGAGCCTGCCGTTGTACAGCTCAAGGAGATCAACTGCTCGGTTGTCGGCGACAGCGAGGAAGCAGAAGCATCAGTATGCGAAGAACCTGTACAGGCAAGCAGTGACGATATCCTCAGCTACAAGCAGAAATATGTCGGCGACGGCGGCAAGAACGGAAGCAAGAGCGGCGGCGGAAGCAAGGGCATGGCTACTCTGAAAAGAAAGATACCTGCCGAGATATCTCCCGAACAGGACGAATTCATCCGCAAGACCGCAGTTGACGCATTCCGCTACCTCGGATGCAACGGCGTTACACGTATCGACTTCATGATAGATATGGCAACAGATAAGATCTACATCAACGAAATAAACACCATCCCCGGCTCACTTGCATTCTACCTCTGGGAGCCAAAGGGTGTGAAGTATCCCGAACTTCTGGAGCGCCTTATCCAGCTTGCACTGAAGCGTTACAGACAGTCCGAGAAGATAAGCTATACATTCGATACAAATATTCTCTCAATGGGCGGCAGCTTCGGCTCTAAGGGAAGCAAGAGGTAAAGGCAACACCGCACAAAGCACACCTGACGGCTTTGCACTGAATCTGCTTGCA
>JAEDMD010000070.1 GCA_016303195.1 Oscillospiraceae bacterium
CGACGGCCTTTCGGGCTATTGCAGCGACGATGAGATATATGACGTTATCACGCACTCCACCTTCGATAACGTCGCAGACGAACTTATTAATTTAGCCCTGAAAAAGGGCGGCCGTGACAATGTCACTGTTGCGGTAATTTCTGACTAATGCAGGAGGAAAGGATATGGATAAGAACATTGGCAAAAAGCTCGATGGAAGATATGAGATCACCGAGCTTATCGGCGTCGGAGGTATGGCTGAGGTCTATAAGGGTATCGACGTCATCGACAACAAGACTGTTGCAATAAAAATTCTCAAAAAGGAGTTCGCAGAGAACGAGGAGTTCCTCCGCCGCTTCAGAAACGAGAGCAAAGCTATCGCAGTTCTCTCTCATCCAAATATCGTTAAGATCTACGATGTAGGCTTCTCAGAGAAGATCCAGTACATCGTTATGGAGTATATCGACGGTATCACCCTTAAAGAGTATATCGAGGAGGAGAAAGTCCTCACATGGAAGGACACAGTTCACTTCGTTATCCAGATACTCCGTGCCCTCCAGCACGCTCACGATAAGGGCATCGTCCACAGAGACATCAAGCCGCAGAATATCATGATGTTCACTGACGGCACTATCAAGGTCATGGATTTCGGCATCGCCAAGTTCGCAAGCGAGCAGGGCAAGACTGCCACAGATCAGGCTATCGGAAGCGTTCACTACATCAGCCCTGAGCAGGCAAGCGGAAGCGTTACAGACGCTAAGAGCGATATCTACTCCGTAGGCGCTATGATGTACGAGATGCTCACAGGTCAGAAGCCCTTCGACAGCGACAACCCCGTTGCTATCGCAGTTATGCACATGAAGGACATCCCCGAAAGACCAAGATCGCTCAATCCTGATATCCCTGACGGCCTTGAGGAGATCGTTCTCAGAGCTATGGAGAAAGCTCCTGAGGACAGATACCAGTCAACAGGCGAGATGATCGCAGACATCGAGGCATTCAAGTCCAATCCTTCCATTACTTTCGGCTACTACACCGAGGATACAGGCGATTCAGACGAAAGCTACATCACTGACGGTTTCGGAAGCGATGTTGAAACTGAAAGCCCTGAGGAAGTCCAGAACGCTTATGCCGCAAAAACTCCCGCATATGCAGGTGCAGGCGCAGGCTCAATGGGCGGCGGACGTTCAGCAAGAAGATATGCTGATGAAGCTCCTGCCGATTACCTCGACGATGAGTACTATGACGATGATGATTACGATGATGACGATGACGAGGAGGAGCGTTCTTCACTGGTAGTTCCTGTTCTCACAGGTATTGTTATCGTTGTTCTGATCGTTGCGGTAATATTCGTAGCAACAATTCTCAGCGGCTACATTAAAGGCGGCGGAAAGGGCGCAGATTTCACTATGCCTGACTTCTACGGCTGGGATTACAATATCGCTCAGAGCCAGTACGGCAACAACATCAAGTTTGAAGTTGAAAGCTCAGAGTATAATGAAGCAGACGAAAACACCATCATCGAGCAGAGCATTGATCCGGGTGCTGAATTCAACAAGGGCGATACCCTCAAGGTAAAGATCTCAAAGGGTATGGAAACTGTTGAGATACCTCGTCTGAGAGAGCTGAATCAGGAGCTTGCAAAGGCACAGCTCAAGGAGAGAGGCCTCGAATGTGAAGTTATCAAGACATCTGATGCCGAGGTACAGCAGGGCTATGTTATCAAGTCCGAGCCGGGCGAGGGCACAGAAGTTCATAAGGGAACTAAGGTCGTTCTCTATGTCAGCATGGGTGCTAACGCAGAGCAGGTAGTTGTTGAGGACTACACAGGAAGAACTGCCGACGATGCAGCCGTAATGGCAGCATACAAGGGTCTGAAGCCAAGAACAGAGCCTGTTCCTTCATACGAAAAGGAAGGTACAGTCGTTGACCAGCAGCCTAAGAAGGACGAAAAGGTCGAGGGCGGTACAGAGATCATCCTCTATGTCAGTAACGGTACAACTCCTGACGGTGAGATACCATTCACTATCTACTTCCCGGAGGGAGCAAACGGACGTTTCGCTATCGACTTCATCCTCAAGTCTGCTGACGGCAAGACAAGTACAGAAACTTCAGGTACTATCCTCGTTCCTGAAATGAGCAACTGCACTCAGAACATCAAGGGCTCAGGCGAGGACGTAAACGTTACAGTAGTTCTTTCAAACATGAACACAAACCAGAGAGCTAACATCGGTACGTACAAGTTCAACTTTGCAACAGGCAGCGTTACTAAGGAATCTGAGGACGTTGAGGGTGCATTCAGAGCAGTAGGCGGATTCACAGAACAGCCTGCAACCGAAGCTCCACAGGAACAGCCTGCAACCGAAGCTCCGCAGGAACAGCCGCAGGAACAGCCGACTGAGGAAGTTACTGAGCCACTCCGCCGTGAGGGCCGTCAGGAATTCATCACAGGTCAGTACGACGAAAACGGCAACTGGGTATTCTATCCGGGCTGGGGCGACTGATGAGCAGTGCCGTAACAAGCGGAATAATAACGAAATGCTTAGGGGGACTCTACACAGTAGAGTCCCCTGATGGTATATATGAGTGCAAGGCAAGGGGAATATTCCGCAATAAAGGGATAAGCCCGTGTGCAGGTGACGGAGTTAAGCTGGAAAACGGCGTAATTTCGGAAATACTGCCACGTAAGAATTCCATAATCAGACCCCCTCTTGCAAACCTCGATCAGCTTATATTCGTAGTGTCCACCTGCTCGCCTGCGCCGAATTATCTGATACTGGACAAATTCATCGCAATTGCCGAGTACAAGGGGATAACTCCCATTGTGGTCATTACAAAGACCGATCTCGGAGACAGTTCGGAGATATGCGATATTTACGGAAACATCGGCATTGATGTCATTTCCGTGGACTATGATTCTCCCGAAACCGTTGATACCGTAAGGAAGATGCTCGCAGGTAAGATAAGCGCATTTACGGGAAATTCGGGCGCAGGAAAGTCAACTCTCCTCAATGCGGTGGACAGTTCGCTGAATATCCCCACAGGCGAGATAAGCCGAAAGCTGGGCAGAGGAAGGCATACCACACGCCATGCGGAACTCTATAAGCTGTCAGACGGCGGATATATTGCCGATACTCCCGGATTTTCCACATTCGAGACAAACCGCTATGACATCATCCGCAAGGAGGAGCTGGCAGGCTGTTTCCGTGAGATGGATGAGTACATCGGTCAGTGCCGATTCAGCGACTGCGCTCATGTCTGCGAAAAGGGATGCGCCGTTGTTGAAGCAGTGGAGGAGGGAAAGATATCCCGAAGCCGTCACGAAAGCTACAAGACCATGTATGAGGAAGCAAAGCAGATAAAGGAGTGGGAACTGAAATGAAAGATATGTGTGCCATTATAGCAGGCGGAGACATGAATGATGCATACCCCCTCACCTCAAAGGAGCTGTTTAATGATTTTAAATGTGTGATATGTGCCGACAGCGGCTATAAACACGCAAAAAGACTGGGAATAGTCCCCGATATCATCGTGGGCGATTTCGATTCCTATGACGGAGAACTGCCGCAAAATGCTGAGATAATCCGTTCTGTTCCCGAAAAGGACGATACAGATACTCTCATGGCGGTAAAGAAAGCCATAGAAATTGGCTGTAAGACAATTTTCCTCTTTGGCGCACTGGGCGGAAAACGTATCGAGCATACGATTGCGAATATACAAACTATGATATATGCACATGAACAAGGGTGCAGGATATATATACGCAGCGATGACAGCATACTTCGCACACAGAGTGCAGAGGATGGCGAAGTAAAATATAACAATAATTCAAACGGAAAGTATATTTCGGTTTTTGCGCTGACTGAAAGCGTGGATATCGAGTATATGCGTGGATTGAAGTATCCGCTGGAAAATTACCGTATGGTGCAGTCATTCCCCATCGGTGTCAGCAACGAGATCATCGGAAAAAGTGCCTGCATCAAGGTGAAAAGCGGTCTTGCCCTCGTTATCGAGACTAAGAACCTGTCCACATAGGATGAATGAATTTGACGAAAAGATGTGCATGAATCCCTATGTGGACAGGTTCTAATAAGTAACAAAAAACAGTCCCCGTGAATATACTGTTTTAGTGGATGAACCACATTATACTTAAAAGGGGGACTGCAAATGAAAGTCGTAGTCATACGAAGTCCGAAACTGCTTTCGGGGATACTGAGAGTGATGTTCGGCATAAAACGCTCGGAGATAAGCGACAGATAGGTGAAAAGGGAGCATTTTTCGGAATGCTCCCTTTTAATTCGTAATTAGATATTGTAGGGGCGGATATCATCCGCCCGAACAATTTAATATTTATAATCAACAAAATCGATTTCCGTTAACCGAATGAAAAAGGGCTTGAAAGTACCGTCGGAATATGATATAATAAAGTGTTAGCAATAATCGGGAGGCGATGCTTTGATCGACAACACCGCTGCCATTGAGCAGATAAGATTAAAATTCGCAGACAGCTATCCTAAAGCATACGTCAGGAGCTTCGGCTGTCAGCAGAGCGTTTCCGACGGCGAGAAGATAAAAGGTCTGCTCAGCCTTATGGGATGCGATTTTACAGAGGATGAAAACGAAGCCGATATCATTATCCTCAACACCTGCGCTGTCAGGGAAAATGCCGAGGACAGGGTTTTCGGAATCGTCGGCAGTATGAAAAAACTAAAGGAACTGAAACCGTCCCTTATCATCGGCATTGCAGGCTGTATGACCGCTCAGAGCCATGTGGCGGAGAAGATAAAGAAGTCCTATCCGCAGGTGGATTTCGTCATGGGAACTTCTGCCATCAGCGCACTTCCTCACCTGCTTCTGGAATGTCTCGACGGTGCGAAATTCTCGGCGGATATCGATGAATATGACGATTTTTCGGCAGTTGTTCCGCAGATACGTGAAAGCTCATTCAAGGCATCAGTGCCAATAATGTTCGGATGCAACAATTTCTGTACATACTGCATCGTTCCCTACGTAAGAGGCAGAGAGCGGAGCAGAAAACCGCAGGACATCATCAATGAAGTGCGTGAACTCGTGCAAAACGGCTACAAGGAAATTATGCTCCTCGGTCAGAATGTCAATTCCTACGGCAATGATCTTAACGGCGAAATGAGTTTCCCTCAGCTTCTCAGGGAGCTTAACGGGATAGAGGGAGATTTCCTGATACGCTTCATGTCGTCCCATCCGAAAGATGCAACTAAAGAGCTTGCCGATGCGATTTTCGACTGTGAAAAGGTGGCAAAGCATCTGCATCTTCCTGTACAGAGCGGCAGCAATGACGTTCTGAAAAGGATGAATCGCCGATATACCGTGGAAAAGTACATGGAGACAGTGGACTATATCCGAAGCCGTGACCCTGATTTTTCGCTGACGACCGATCTTATCGTGGGCTTCCCCGATGAAAAGGATGAAGATTTTCAGGGAACGCTGGATATAATAAAGCGTGTGAAGTACGATAATATCTATTCATTCATTTACTCAAAACGAAGCGGAACTAAAGCGGCGGAAATGGATGACCCGATCACCGACGAGGAAAAAGGTCAGCGTATGCGGAAACTGCTGGAGGTGCAGAGGGAAATTTCCACCGAGCATTACAAACGCTTCATCGGCAGGACTTTGCGTGTTCTGGCAGACGGAACATCGAAAAAGCGCAAAGGCTGGCTTACGGGCAAGAGCAGTGAATTCATAATAGTTGAATTTGAGGGAGATGATTCCCTTATAGGACAGTTCGTGGATGTTGAGATAACCGACGCTATGAACTGGGCAGTTGTTGGTGTGATCCGGAATCGGAATACCGCACTATGAATTACGAATTAATTTAAAGGAGAATTTAAAATGGACGTTATTGAATTAACAAGAGAGCTGGGAAAGGCTATTCAGCAGGATGACAGATTCATCGCTTACAATCTTGCTAAGCAGGCTAATGACAATGATGAGGGCTTACAGGCTGATATGGATAGATTTTCAAAGCTCAGAGCAGACCTCGGAAGCGCAATGAGCGCAGAAGAACCCGACAGGGACAACATTGCCGCACTGGACAAGGAACTGAAGGAAGTTTACGGCAGGATCATGAAGAATCCAAACATGATCGTTTTCGAGGGCGCACAGCAGAATCTTGAAAATCTGGTAAACAACATCCAGCAGATCATCACACTCTGCGCTAACGGTGAAGACCCTGCAACCTGCCAGCCTCAGACAAGCAGCTGCACAGGTTCATGTTCTACCTGCGGCGGATGCGGCTGATGTTAATTCGGAATTCGGAAAGCGGAATTCGGAATTAGTGGTGTCTCCTTATGGGGGCGATGTGAAATTAGTCAATTATTTAAATCCGTCAGTGAAGCAGGTATAATAATTCGGAATTCGGAAAGCGGAATTCGGAATTAGTGGTGTCTCTTTATGGGGACGATACGAAATTAGTCAATTATTTAAATCCGTCAGCGAAGCTGACACAATAATTCAGAATTCCGAATTACGAATTCCGAATTCAAGAAAGGTAAGGTTGAAACAATGGACATAGACAGAAGTAAAATTTCCCCAATGATGCGGCAGTATCTGGAGATGAAGGATAAGTACGAGGACTGCGTTCTCTTTTTCCGACTGGGAGACTTTTACGAAATGTTCTTCGACGATGCTGTAAAGGTGTCGAAGGCTCTGGAGCTTACGCTCACAGGCAGGGATTGCGGACTTGAAGAACGTGCGCCGATGTGCGGAGTTCCGTATCATGCGGCTGATATGTACATCAAGCGCCTTATCGATCTTGGATTCAAGGTCGCTGTCTGCGAACAGCTTACCGATCCTGCCGAATCAAAAGGCATCGTTATCCGTGATGTTATCCGTGTTGTAACTCCCGGAACGCTCACCGACAGCAGTATGCTGGATGATGGAAAGAATAACTATATTTGCAGTATCTACTACGACGAGGAGAACAAGTCCTGCGCCGTTGCCTCTGCGGATATTTCCACAGGTGAAGCCTTTCTCAGCACTTTCGGGGGCAAGGACATGGAATCTGGAGTTATCAACGAGCTTTCAAGGTGCAGACCTGCGGAGGTGATATTCACCGAGAGCTTCCTCTCGCTGAAAAATGTTGCCGATTTCATCAAGATAAGGCTTGAATGTGCGGTAACTCTCAGGGACAGGGAATGTTTCATGCCGTCGGAGCGCAGAAGCACCGTAATGCAGGTGTTTGGCGTAAAGTCAATGGCTGAACTGAGCATCACCGATGACGGCGCTGACTGCTGTGCAGTGTGCGGACTTTTCGATTATATCGCAGATACGCAGAAAACTACTGTTTCACGCTTCACATCCATCGAGATACTCGGCGGAGATGCATTCATGGGACTTGACCTGAATGCAAGGAGAAATCTGGAGCTTACGGAAACTCTCAGAAACAAGGAGAAAAAAGGCTCACTGCTCTGGGTGCTGGATTCCACAAAGACCTCAATGGGACGCAGACTGCTCAAAAACTGGATAGAACAGCCTTTGAAAAGCCCTGCAAGGATAATCGAGAGACTGGATGCGGTGGATGTTCTTTACAGGAACAGCGTGACCCTTGCCGACCTCGGCGACCTGCTTGACCGTGTTTATGACCTTGAAAGGCTTATGACGAAGGTAATGTACAAGAGCGCAAATCCCCGTGACCTCCGTTCCCTTTCCGCAACAGCCTTACAGCTTCCGCTTATCAAGCAGGAACTCGCAAAGCTGAGCGGTTCAAAGCTGATAGACAGGTACAACTCCGAGATAGACACCCTTGAAGAAATGGTCAAGCTGGTGGAAAATGCCATTATGGAAGAACCTCCTGTATCCGTCAAGGACGGCGGTGTTATCCGTGAGGGCTTCAATCAGGAACTTGACGAACTGCGTCACATCATGGGACACGGCAAGGAGATGATCGACGGCATCGAACAGCGTGAAAAGGAAGCAACGGGCATCAAGAACCTGAAGATCGGCTATAACCGTGTTTTCGGCTATTATCTTGAAGTTACACGCTCCTACTATGACCTTATCCCCGAAGGCTGGATACGCAAGCAGACCCTTGCAAATGCGGAGAGATTCATCACCGAGGAACTGAAAAATGCCGAAAATGCAATACTCGGTGCAAAAGACAAGGCTCTCGCCCTTGAAGCGGATATTTTCGCAGAAGTCCGTGATTTCCTTGCAACAAAGCTGGAATCCGTCCAGAAAACGGCTTCGGCAGTTGCGGCTGTTGACGTTCTCTGTTCCTTTGCGGATGTGGCTCTGCGGAATCAGTACGTAAAGCCTGAGATATCCATTGACGGCGCTATCGACATAAAATCGGGCAGACATCCCGTTGTTGAGCTTATGCTGACTGAGGAGATGTTCGTGCCAAATGATATCTACATAGACAAGAAGTCCGACCGTATGTCCATCATAACAGGCCCTAATATGTCGGGTAAATCCACATATATGCGACAGACAGCCCTTATCGTGCTGATGGCGCAGATAGGCAGTTTCGTGCCTGCGGATTCCGCCAAGATATCGGTTGTGGATAAGATATTCACAAGAGTCGGCGCATCCGATGACCTGACAGCAGGACAGTCCACATTCATGGTGGAAATGAGCGAGGTTTCGGACATCCTGAAAAACGCAACTCCCGACAGTCTTGTCATTCTCGATGAAGTCGGACGAGGAACTTCCACATTTGACGGTGTGAGCATTGCCCGTGCAGTTGCCGAGCATATCGTAAACTCCAAAAAGCTGGGATGCAAGACGCTTTTTGCGACCCATTATCATGAGCTTATCGGACTTGAAAACGAGCTTGAAGGCGTGAAGAATTACAGCATTGCCGTAAACAAGCACGGCGGAAATATCCGTTTCCTGCGAAAGATAGTCCGTGGCGGAGTAGATGAAAGCTACGGCGTGGATGTTGCAAAGCTGGCAGGACTTCCTGCAAAGGTGGTAAGCCGTGCAAAGGAACTTCTTGCAGAGATGGAAGCGGCTCACGCAAGTGAAAAG
>JAEDMD010000071.1 GCA_016303195.1 Oscillospiraceae bacterium
CGCCGAAGGCGGCCCCTACAATTTCTTTCTTAAATTCGTCAAATTATTTTGAAAATTGATCTGCGATTTTTACTTGTTGCTTTTCAGCAATTCTTTCATCTCCGAATTATCTCTTTCAGGATGTCTCTTTTCGGCAAGTCCAACCAGCTTACATGAAGCAGAAATGTACATATTTCGGTCAATTTCATTATCAAAGCAATCAATATGCTTTTTCACAGTTGAAACGTCATTACGCTCCACAGGACTCGTCAGTGCATTACAAGCCCCAGAACTGAGAATATGCTCCAGATTGCTCATCGCAAGCGGTTTCAGAGCGGACAGCGCCTCATTTTCGGAGAATCCGCATTTCGCCATAAGCTCGGTACTCTGAGCAGCCAATGCACACACAAGATTGCTCATTACAGCGCAGGCGGCATGGTATTCTTTCTTGCACTTACCTGAGATGATCTTCACTTCATTGCCGATATTACGGAGAATGTCATGCCATAACCTGACAGGCGTTTCGTCGCCCTCAATGCAGAAAAAAGCCTTTCCCAGTTCCTTGTATGTTCCGAATCTGTCACTTACCGGGAACAGCGGATGAACCGAACAGCCGAAAGCTCCACGCTCATTTATATCGCTGAAAATCTCCGCCGCCGACAGTGAACCGCTGCAATGGCAGATAGTCTTTCCATTAATGTCATATTCGCAGATCTGCCTGTAAACAGCAGAAATTTCAGAATCGGGAACAGTGATGAAAATGGTATCACTTTCCTTTACAAGCTGTTGTGTATTTTCAAAACAGCGGCTTTCAGTGAAATCAGCCGCAGCCTTTGCCGAATCCGAACTGCGGCTGAAATACCCCGAAACTGACAGCCCGTTCAAAGCAAAATATTTTCCCAGAGATGTGCCGACTTTTCCTGCACCGATAAAACCTGTCATATTATTCCTCCTGTAAATAAGGACGGCATCAAGCACTCAGCTTTTTGCCGTCCTGTTTGGTTATTGATCGTCTCTGACGCTGAAAGAATCAACGTCAACAACGGTCGGTTCAACGTTGTCATTATGCTTCTTCATGGTGTATGCAACATAGAGATTGAAAACTCCCATTGCCGCAACTGCAAGACCGAAGATAATTCTTACTGCGCCGCTTATTTTCAGCGGATTTATCATAAAGAACACACCCGCTAAAAGCAGGATCACAGCACCTGCAAGGCTCATCATCTTCTTTCCTGTGTAGTCATTGCGGAGAGTTCTGAGAAGTCTCGACAAGCCCACAACTGCGAAGATAACACCGAAAATAAGCGGTATCTGAACCTTTACGAATCGTGGAAGCGCTATTACTGCCAATCCCACAAGCACACCCATAATACAGCTTGTCAGCTCCGAATGCAATGTATCGTTTTTCATTGCGTTTATGAATCTTAAAGCGCATAATATAAGTATTGCCAGTCCTATCAGGTAAAAGAGATTGGAAATGATATTCGGAACGAATGCGATGAGCAGACCGCATAAAAACAGTGCTGCGCCTTTGAATATGTGACTTTTGTTATCAAGCATGACTTACCTCCTTATATCAGAACGTCGATGTATTTCATATAAAGCCTGCCGAAGCGGTTCTTTTTGCCGTAAATTGATGATGCCAGTTTTTCCGCAGTAGTTCGGCATTTTTTCAGTTCACCGCTTTCAGGGCTGACATTTCCGAAGCGTGAACGGAGCGCTATCTGTGTCATTTCGTCAAATCCGCCGTTATCGAAATAAATACCGCCAAGCCTATCCTCAACGATCTTTGCAAACTCCACGCATTTGCCGTCATCATTGGTGATGTTCAGCTTATCAAGAAGATCTTCCGCATACGAATAGATATATCCGAGGCGGTCTTCTTTCTTGCCGCCGCTGAATCGGTTATTGCGGACTCTGAGGATGACATATCTTCTCAGGAGAAGCGTACCGATAACCAGTGCGACCGCAAAAATAGCTTTCAGCACCTTGACAAGAGCTTTCGGGAGCTTGCCGTTTCCTTTGCCGAATCCGATCATTCCGCCGCTGACGGAAGTTGTGGTCTGAACAGATGTAGTTATCATGCCCTGACCTGTTGTATGCGGCTTTTTGTGAGTTGTATGTGTACCATTGTAAGTAGTTGAATTATTAACAGTGGTAGTTGATGAGCTGTCAGCAGTTGTTGTTACAGGGGCTTCAGGCTGAACGGAAGTATTGGAATAGCCTGCTGTAAACTCAAACGGCATCCAGCCGAAACCATTGATATACACCTCAGCCCATGCGTGACTGCGGTTATCCTTGATGTCAATGGTATAAGTACCGTCAGGATTCTTGTTTTCCTCCTTGAAATCATCGCCTACGATAACATAGCCTGTGGCATATCTTGCAGGGATACCTGCCATTCTTGCGAGGATAACACCCGATGTAGCGTAGTGGATACAATAGCCTTTGTGATTTTCAAGCAGGAAATAGTTGACAAAATCACGGTTTGCAGGAGTTTTTCCGGGACGGAGCGAATACTCGGAGGTTTCAGCCATTTTCTGACGAATATTCATAAGAACTGCCAGTTTATCCTGAGCGTATGTGAAATTACCGTCGCCGAGGATATCGTCATATGCGCTTCTGACCTCACGCATCGCCTCTGTATCGGGAACTTCCAGATAATTCTCATAAGCAAACTCCCTGTAATTCTTTTCAAGCATTTCGCTCATCAGGATCATGCTGTTGTCATAGAGAAACTGATCGGGAGCAACTATCTCATGGTCGATGGAGAAGTAATCGTTGTGGGAGAAAAGATTGTTACTGCTGCAATAATCTGTAATAAGTCCCTGCCATTTTTCGTCGGTGATAAGGCTCGTTGAATAAGTTCCCCTCTGCAAAGGCCCCATATTAAGAGAGATCATTTCTGCATTGAGCGGGAAGAAATCATAAGCCATTTCCTTTGACGGGTCATTATGAGCAGAGAGCATTTTGTCATGATCGTATACGAAACTTTCGGTATTGAATGGACTGTATGGAGCGAATACCTTTTTATTTTTCAGCTGAGACTTTATGACTATCCTGTTCTGCGGCATATCGCCGTATTCCGCAGGATGAACGAGCGGAGCAAAAGCGGCAGGGAAGTCCTGCGGATTTATGCCGTATTTCTCACAGTCGGCATATCTGCTGTCTTTGAAAGCGTCTTCAGAAAGATCGGTCCACTGATTATCGTGGTAATCCGCACCTGCGTAGTCCTTGATGTAAACTGCACTTTCAGGCTTGCTGTTGATGGTGACTTTCAGGTCAGTGACGTTTTTATAGGAAATATGGTCATTAGTGCCCAGCTTGTGATTTTCGTACTTGAATTCAAAGCCGAGAGCATTTGAAAGATCTGCAATACTTTCGGCAATGTTGTCGATACTGAAATTGCTTGCCGCTTCTGTAAGGTCACGGCGCTTACGGTTTATCTCGTCACTTCTTTTGTAGTCCATCACTTTCAGCACACCCGTAGTAACGAAAGTTACCAGCATGACGGATGCCATAATGAAAGCGCCGCATTTCTCGGTAACTTTCAGCTTCATGTGCCGTTTCGGGAAAAACAGGTTGTTCTTCCGCACGAAACCGCTTTGTCCGCCAGAGTATTCACCGATGTCGATAGTACACATACCGAGCAGAGCGAGCCAGTAGGAAATTACCAGCATACCACGTACAACAGGGAGTTCGACACCGTTGTAGAGTCCGACTTCAAGCACAGGGAACGTGACCAGAAGCGGAAGTATAGGATTCGGTCGGCATATGGTAAAGAAGAATATCACGATAGCCAGAAGCCATATATAGAATATGAGCATGGTAGTAGCTGATTCGACTTCCAGCGACGGCCGCAGGTCTTTGTAGTATTGTATATCTGTCAGGTATGAGCGGCTGTAAATGATGTTGTAGATGTATTTGAAGCCCAGCACTATTGCCGTCAGTTTTTTGTAGACCGCAAACACATAAGCGAAAAGTGATGCGATGAACAGCCACATTAATTTTTTCTCCAGTATCGTCAGGAGAGTGTAGACTGCCGCTAACAGGCACGAAGCTGTAAATATTTTCCCACGGTCGCAGTTGATATTGAACATCCCGAAGAATGCCAGTATAACTGAGAAATATCCCACCAGTGCGATCAGCACTGCAAATGGTTTACGCAGATTTGTGCGTTTTTCCTTGACGGACATAACTATGCTGTCGCACACAGAAATGCCGTTGCTGTTTTGTATGTTCTTTCTTTTCATTTTATATCTCAATGTCCTTTATTGAAGCGGAAACTCTGCCGATGGCAACGGGGATGACACTCATTTCAGAGTAATCAGCCTGAACCTTTACAGCCTCGTCAGCGTCCTTTACAATAATGATAGAATTTTTCAGGTCGGAGTCAACTTCCTCGTCGATGTATTCAAGCACATTTTCCTCGGCAGATGAACTGATAAATGTGAACGATGACAGCGCATTGAGCGGATGCTCCGAGAAATACATATCGGGCGACTCGCAGTAGAGGTTGTCATTGACAGAAAGTATCAGTTCCTTCATCAATTCCCTCAGCTTTTCGGGGCTGTCAACCTGAACCTCGGTGAATTCCCTGTATTTTGCGTTGAAATAGACGATCTTATGCACACGTTCGTTCTGTATGAGGAATTGTGATACCGAAAGGAATGATTCAACCAGCGTATCGAAAACAGGAAGTGTATAATCGCTGTCCTCGTAGCATTTCAAATCAAGAAATACCACACACGGCACATCTATCGGCAGACTGAACTCCTTGACGATGAATTCATCCTTTTTGGAGCTGAGTTTCCAGTGGATGCGGTTCAGCTTGTCGCCGGGGACGTACTCACGGAGGTCAAAAACTTCCGACGGGTCATCACCCGGGCGGTATTCCGAGAAATTCTCGCTTTCCTCGTTGACACGGTCGGTGTAATTGATCGTACCGCTTATTTCATATCCCGACGGCACAACAGCCACTTCTGTTCGGATATTCCTGCCTGTGCGGAACTTGAATATCCTCAGCGGATCAAAGAGTATCAGTTCGGAGTTTTGTATCTTGATGATACCGCAGAATTTCGAGCTTATCTGGAATGTCACACGCTGAGAATTCCTTGCCTGAACGGGCAGATACAGCTCAAAGGAAGTTATCTGGTTATTGAAAACGTTGTAGTATTCGATATGCGCCTCAGCCTTGCCCACAGGGAAGATGCTGTTATTGGTGACAACAAGCTGAACGGGGAAAGACTGATCTTTTGCGACGACTTTTTCTTTGACGGCGAATTCCAACTTTATGCTCCGTTTGGCGATATAGGTCGATATGAACATTATTATCGGCACTGCGATCATTATGACCAGCAGTACCAGTGCGAAATCGCCCAGATAGAGGATGTGGAAGAATAAGCAGACTATGATAAGTACGATGAAAAGTATCTTTGTAAGGAGCATACATTCACCTTCTGGAGTCGGAAAGCCCCGGAACGGGAACTGATTTCAGTATCTCGCTTATGATATCGGAAGCGGTATAGTCTGACAGTTTAGCCTTTGAATTGAGCATGAGACGGTGTTCAAAAACGTCGCCTAAGATATATGCGATATCTTCGGGGATAACGTAATCTCTGCCCATAGCAACGGCGATCCCCTTTGAAAGCTGCATCAGTGCAAGAGTACCACGAGGGCTGACACCGAGTTTTACCATCGGATGTTCACGGGTCGCAGTTGAAAGTGAAACTATGTACTCATATATCCTGTCATCAACGTAGATATTTGAGATATACTCCTGTAATTTCAGGATAGTTTCCGCATCGGCAACAGATTTGACAGTGTCGAGAGGATTGGAATTGAACTTTGATTTGAGGATATCCACTTCGCCCTTGAAATCGGGGTAGCCCATGCTGAGTTTTATCATGAAACGGTCGAGCTGGGAATCGGGAAGATTATGTGTGCCTGCCGAGCCGATAGGGTTCTGGGTAGCGATAACGGTATAAGGCTCAGGGAGCTTGTAGGTCTTACCGTCAACAGTGATGCTTTTTTCCTCCATAAGTTCAAGGAGAGCGGACTGAGTTTTGCTTGAAGTACGGTTGATCTCATCGGCGAGGAAAAGGTTGCAGAAAGCGACACCCTCACGGAATTCAAAATTGCCTGTTGCCTTGTTGTAAACGGAAAAACCTGTTACATCCGACGGCAGAACATCGGGAGTGAACTGCATACGGTTATGTTCAAGGGAAAGGGCTTTCGAGAAGGCGAGAGCGAGAGTGGTCTTGCCGACACCGGGGATGTCCTCGATGAGGATATGTCCCTTACAGAGAACGGCGAGGAGGACTTTGATAATAATGGCATCCTTGCCGATAACTGCTTTTTTTACCTCGGAAATTACCGAATTGATGATCTTCGTGTAGTCTGTGTTGTTCATATTTGTATCTCCTGTTTGTTTTTATGCTGATATACAGCCGTATAGAACAGTCGTAATAAAAAGGCAGACTGTCCCATCTATATATTATATCATCAAATATTATATTTTGCAAGCCCATGTGTTGCGAATTTATGGGCAAAAGTATTTTAATCAAAGGAAAAGGAGGAAAACCTTTCATCGGAAAGATCTCCCTCCTGAATATTCTTGTATATTATATCAGCTTTCTCTCATCGCAGTATTCACATTCAAGGAGAGTGCCGTCACCGCTTACACGGAAGCTCTTAGGCAGGTATTCTTCATGATTTGTGATACAGTTCGGATTATCGCATCTTACACCTGCGATCACCTTGCCTTTGAGGGTCTCTGAACGCTTCTTCTCACCGAGAATAGTCATTATCAGCGCCATGCGGACATACATACCGTACTTTGCCTGCGTGAAGTACATAGCCCTCTTGTCATTGTCTACATCGACGGTTATCTCGTCAACTCTCGGAAGCGGATGCATAACGATCATATCCTGCTTAGCCTTCTGCATTTTCTGATGGTCGAGGACATAGGTATTCTTCTGTGCCAGATATTCCTCCTCGCTTGCAAAACGTTCCTGCTGTATTCTTGTCATGTACAGAACATCCAGCTTGCCGATAACTTCCTCGATGGTGTTCGCTTCTTCGTATGTGCTTCCGCTTGCTTTTATGATATCCTTGATATATGGAGGCATACCAAGCTGTGAAGTAGAAATGAAAATGAACTTGTTATCCTTGAACTGGCTGAGAGCCTTGCAGAGAGAATGAACAGTTCTGCCGTTGAGGAGATCTCCGCACATACCGATGGTCAGACCTGAAAGTGTATGCTTTTCGATCTTCAGTGTGAGCAGATCGGTGAGAGTCTGTGTTGGGTGGAGGTGTCCTCCGTCGCCTGCGTTGATAACAGAGCAGTCTGTTGTCAGTGAAGCAGCTTTTGAAGCGCCTGCGATGGGGTGGCGCATTACCAGAACATCCGCATAATTGCTGACTATCTTAGTTGTGTCCTTGATTGTTTCGCCCTTTGCGACAGATGAATTCGCAGGGTTGTCGAAACCGATTATCTGACCGCCAAGTCTTATCATAGCTGTCTGGAAGGACATCTGTGTACGTGTGGACGGCTCATAGAAAAGGGTAGCCATGATCTTTCCGTCGCACACATGAGCGTACTCTGACGGGTTGTTATAGATCTTTTCTCCAAGCTCTACGATCTTAGTCCACCATGAAACAGGATAGTCACTGAGATCAATAAGATGCTGATATTCTGAATACATATTTTTTACCTCCGTAATGATTGAATAAAAATATATTATAATATTTTGCTTCCGTTAATAATAAGCTCAAACTGCACTCCGAGGAACTGCGATGCTTTCTTGCAGAGAAGCATACGTTCAAGGAATATCTCAAAATACTCCAGAACCGATGAAATTTCCGTATCTATCAGCAGATCAAGGATGATAGATTTCTTATCCTCGCTGAATGAAACAGTTGACTTCTCGACCGCATAGTTTACACGGTCATGGATATCGAAAGTCAGCAGGTCGGTATTGCGGACACGGCTTCTTCTTACATCGCATTTATCTGCGATCATGAGAGCGGCTGATATCGGGTCAAGAGGCTGACCTGTGCCCTCATCATGGTTGCCAATAGCGGAGATGATCGAGCATATCTCCGAAGCAGGCATACTGAGATTATCGAGCAGTCTGAAAGCCATTACAGCGCCGCTCTGTGCATGATCGACCCTGTTTATGACATTGCCGATATCATGCATGATGGAAGCCACCTTTGCAAGCTCAACGGTTCTTTCGTCATAGCCGAGAGTTTCAAGGATATAGCTGGAAACTGCCGCAACTCTTTCAACGTGGGGGAAGGAATGTTCGGTATATCCCAGCGCTTCCAGCGCCTTGTCAGCCCGTCTGATATATTCCATGATATCGGGATTCTGCTTGATATACTTATAAGTAACGATACTTGCCATTTGTAAATCTCACACCATTTCTGTCATATATTTTCCATTATTCTCAAAGTAGACCTTATACCATACAAGGAAAATGAAAACAGTCCATATCTTTCGGCTGTTGTCAGCTTTTCCGTCACGGTGATCATTGAGAAGTCTTATGAGCGGAGCGGTATTGAAGAATTTCTTTGCGCTCTCGCTTACGAAGTAGCTTCTGA
The DNA here is from genome assembly GCA_016303195.1 of Oscillospiraceae bacterium. GTDB lineage: Bacteria > Bacillota > Clostridia > Oscillospirales > Ruminococcaceae > Ruminococcus. The sequence goes on from JAEDMD010000071.1 coordinate 8,587, forward strand.
CGATATTGTAGTATTTTTCCTCTTTAAGCCATACTCTTATAGGCACAGGGAAACCCAGCTTCTTTTTAGCGGCTGTTTTGGCAGTCTGTTTTGGAGTGTCCTTCTTAGCCGCAAGTCTCATGGCATATTTCGTGATATACTTTGTCTCGTCAGTTCCTTTGTCGTGGGTAACACGGTATTTTGTGGGTATCTTCTCAGCCAGTCCCATGATCTCCTTATCGAGGA
>JAEDMD010000072.1 GCA_016303195.1 Oscillospiraceae bacterium
CACGATAGCGGAAGCATATAAAATCTGCAAGCAATGCAAGATATGCTGTAAGTATCATCAGTCCCGTCCATTTATCACGGATCACAACCGATTTCGTTATATTCTCAGTCAGCAGGAATATTATCACTGCCGACGCTGAGATAATAAGTTCAATTAATATGCCGACACGCATTTTCGTTACGAATCTGCGGAGATCACGGCGTATTTCCTTGTCATGCTCATCTTCGGAATCTTTCAGTTCCTTCGCCTTGCGCTTTGAGTATGAGAGCTGTCTGTACTTCTTTCTCAGGAAAAGCAGAGGGAAAAGTATCAGCACTGTTACAAGGACACATACAAGATTAAGGAATGCCCAGTGGCTCTCATCGGAAATATGTCCGATAACTGTCAGCACCGGCGGTTTTTCCTTTTCCTTGACAGGTCTTTGTATCTCGCCTTTCAAAGGCTGAGCATCAACTATAAGTACTATTCTTCCGTTCGTACTTGCGCCTTCGCAGGTGGAGAGTGCAAATATCTTCGTATTTTCATCCAGCTTACTGCTGTCATGTGAATCATCAAGAAGTACGGAATTACCCTTCACAAAATCATGCAGTTCTTCATATTGAGAAGTATCTTTGGATATATCGCCGTAAACGATATTTTCATAGGAATCTGTTATCACACACGCCACGATGGTAAGATCAAAATTGCCGTCGGGAGTCTGGAGAACACCTTTCTGATGGGAATAGAAATAATCCTCATCACGGTATTTTTCGATATCTCCGAACATCGCACCGTTATCCATGTGGTGTCCGTATATAAGGTTATACCAGTCATTGAAATCCGAGTCGTTCTCGGAAGCAAGATATATCGAACCAGTGAGTGAGCTGTATCCGTAAATGTCCTTGCCTGCATATTCAAGATCGTTTTCTCCCTGTACGATAGGATAGCTTATATTTGTATCAAATATCTCAAGCCATCCGACTGTATCAGGATTTATGCTTTTAAGCTCCTCAAAGCCTTCAATATTTTTTTCGGGTTCTGCATCGTCTATCTGAGGACGGTATTGCAGAAGATCGTATGAAGTAAATGCATTTCTGTTCGTATAAAACACATCGTACAGCACATAAAGGCTGAACATGAACATGACTGCCGCAACAATTATCATAATAAGCATAATTATCTTATTGGCGACATTTGCGATCGCCTCCAATGCTTTCAAATCACCGTCAACTCCATTCTTTCAGCTTTATTATAAATGATTTCTTCTCATTATCGTGACGACCTTGCCGTTCACATCAGATCCTGAGACAACACCGTAATAACGGCTGTCCTCACTGCCTCCCCTTCGGTCTGACAATACAAAATATTCGTCCTCACCGAGAGTTACGGGATAAGTAAGAGTTCCTTCGATACGGGGAGTGGAAACTCCGTATATATTATCCTCTATTACAACATTTCCATTGATGACAAGATGTTCGTCATCCGTTATATCCACGGTATCACCGCTCTTTGCCACCACTCGCCCCACATAGGTGGTCTTGTTCTTTTTCAGAACAACTATATCCTGTGCCAGATATCCCTTATCGAGCCTGTAATACAGCATAAGGTCGCCGGCTTTCACATTAGGCATCATATCATTGTTGGGGGCTGAAAAAAATCCGAAAACGAATCCGAACAACAGCCATATAGCTGTGATTATCAGCAGTACATTCAGGAAAAATGCCTGTATCGGGTTCATTGGCGAGCTTTTTTTCTTTGCTTTTTCTTTTTTATCCTCATTCTGCAATGTTTCATTGGCAGTTTCTGAATTATTATTCTGCAAAACTTCGGAAATCTCAATATTCTCTGCTGCTTCCATTTTTAACTTCTCCTTTTCCGTGTTTTGATTGCGATATAATTTTATACGCCTATTATAATGCACCAACTTCGCCCTACTTCGCCTTAATACGTAAAAAAACGGATATCCGACATTGTTTTTTATCGGATATCCCCTGTATTTCGGGAAAAATACTGAAATAAAAAAATTTTTTGTCCGATATGCCAATGGACTTTTCTGCCGTTTTTTATTAAAATAGTTGTTAAGGCAACATCGTGCAAAAAACCAAATTTGATTCGCTTAAAAACGCTGCCTACGACATAGCAAAAGCTATGGTTATACTTCAAAAGGATTATTCAGATGAAGAGGATATTTCTGTTCTGTATGCTTTTTCGTCAAATCCAATAGGAACAGTATTACCTTTTCTTGAAATGCTTAGGAAAGCAGATAAGGATATTAGTACAGCGCATGAACAAATGCGAAGCGAAAAAGAAGCTTTGACACGCAAAGGCAGCTGGAGTGATAATATCGACCCACGTTTTGAACAACAGCAGGAAGTGTTTGAAACACTTTTATCTGAGTTAAAGGAGGTGTGAGTATATGTTGCATGAAAAGATACAGTCAACAATCGGCTTGATCGAAGATGTTGCCGATAACAGACAGAAAGATATCGACAATGCCGCCGCTGCCAAACGAAATTCTATTTTTTTCGACAGCTTTGAAAAGCTCACACCTTCTGTTATCTCTTATATTCTTGCTAAGAAAAATTTCGGTTTTACTTTAAGAGAAAATACGTCTGCCCTTTTACAGGAGCTTATGAATTATTCTAAAACTACTTTTGATAATGCCAAAGCTGTAAATCCCTCTGTTTTCAAACAAAAAACAGAATCATTTATTGAAGCAATATCCAAAGAATGGGAAATATCCTATAAAGCAACAAATGGCGAACTAATCAGTGGACTTAATATCATAGTTCTCGTTCATCCTACCCCCACTATTGTAAGAAGTTGCATTACTATTTTAAATAAGTGTGAAAAATGGCCTCTAACTCAAGAAAGTGTTGATTCATACAAGGAAGCACATAACAAAGCAGAGATACTTCTGGAAGAAATGAGATTTGATGATGAAATACGAGAGTTTCTAATTAAAGTCCGTGACAAGAAAGCCACTCTTACCGACATTACTCCTTCTATTCTGGAATGGATACAGTCAGAGGATATTGCTGATAAAGTAAGCCTGAGTATCAGGAATACTATGTAGAGCGAAAACAGTACCTCGGAAGCCGAAAAAATTACAAAAAGACTTCCGGGGTTTTAATCTGTAAGGAGAGGATGTGTGATATATGGCGATGAGAATACCTTGGGATAAGTATGAAACAGCTATCTTGATAGATGCCTGTATTCAGGTTATAAATGGTAAAACGGATAAAAATTCAGCCATAAAAATCGTATCTGAAAAATTGCGGAAAAGAGCAATAAATAACGGTATTACAATTGACAATGTATATCGTAATGAAAACGGCATAAAAATGCAGATGACTATGATAATGTCAATGATTTGCGGTGAAGAACCGGGGCTTTATAATGCCTCCAAAGTATTCTATGAAATGGTAGAAATGTACAGGACTGAATATTTAGCATTCTCAGCTATATTAAAAAAAGCAAATCTACAGATTGCCGGTGTTACAGAGCAAAATACTCAGTTTGATAAACTGCATATTTCAAATCAGGAAGTTGATGCGATATTTTTTCATAAACCGGAAGAATCATATGGTTTCCTCAGCAATTGGTATTATTCTCCGTTTGATTTAAACAACACACACTATACATCAGCAGAACAGTATATCATGCATCAAAAGTGTCTGCTCTTCGGCGATGAAAAATCAGCTGAAGCTGTACTTTCCACAGAATATCCCGACAAACAGCAAAGCATCGGACGACAAGCAAAAGGATATATTGATAATGTATGGGCAGGGTCACGGCAGATTATTTCAATACATGGTCTATATGCTAAGTTTAACCAAAATGAATCGTTACGGAATAAGCTGATTGAAACTAAAGAAGCATACCTTGTAGAATGCACTCATGCTGATACTGTATGGGCTTGCGGAAAGCATATAGATGAACCTGACAGACTTGATGCGGATAAGTGGAATGGGCAGAATATTCACGGATTTTCACTTATGGAAGTTCGTAAATTGATACAGATGAACGGCAAAATATAGCAACAGCGGAGAATCTGATATCTCCGCTGTTATAAATTATTCTATTCCGTTCTCCTTACTCTTGCTATTATTTTTTGATTTTCTCGGCTTCTTCGCAATTTTCATAGCATCACGCTTCAGCTTTGCACGTTCAAAGTAGCAAGTTTTTTCACGCTTAGGAGCGTTCTTCTTTGCTTCGATAGCTGCCTTGTTCAGCTCATCGGTCAGGGTTTTCAGCCTGTCCTCCTTGCTGTCAAGTTCCGCCTGCTGCGGAAACGGCTCTGCTACGATTTTCTGTGCTTCGGCATGGTCGAGACGGAGTTTTGCAAGGTTTTCCTTTACACCCTCTATCCTGCCATCAATGTTGTAAAGTGCGGATTCAAGCCTGTTAAGATTGTGGGCGAAACTCTCTATCAGCTTTGTGCTATGAGTTGCCTGTCCCTGCATTTTCGCAGTCATACCACCACCCATAGCAGAGCTGTTGACCGTAACAGACAGGTCAAATCCCTGAAAGCTGCCGATTTTTACGGGAGTATCGGCGATTCTGATACCGAGAGCCGCATCTTCAAAAGCCTTTGCCGCTTCTTTTCGGTCGGTGTATTCCGTGCCTTGAATGGTGATCTTGAACACCGGTAGTTTTCGCTCGGGATCGATAGGCAGTTTGCGGAGCGTCTCACGGTCGGCATGAAGTCCGTCAAGCGTTGCGGTCAGCTTTTGCTCTTTCTCGGGAAATGCGGCTATTTTATCCTGCATTTCATAGACGGTATTGTTGTGTTCTGCCGCCAGTACACGAAGTTCCTTGACTTCATTTTCAAGCATGAGTTTTTCCTTGATACGTTCGTCCCCTGTACAGAGAGCTTTAATCTCGGAGTAGGTCAGTGCCTGCTGGTCAACATCTTCACAACGCCTTGCAGGAGCTTTGCTTGTCATGATCTGACTGATAAATTTCTGCTTATTTTCGAGTGTCTGATAACTGTATGCGTCAAATGTTCCTTTCGTAACATAGCGGAAAATCTGAACATTCTTATTCTCGTTACCCTGTCTGATGATACGTCCGGCTCTCTGCTCCAAATCAGCGGGTCGCCAAGGAATATCAAGGTCATGAACGGCAATCAACTTTTTCTGGACGTTAGTTCCCGTACCCATTTTGGCTGTACTTCCGAGGAGAATTCTCACCTCACCCGAGCGAACCTTGTCAAAGAGTTCGGCTTTCTGCTTTTCGGACTTCGCATCATGGATAAACGCTATCTCCTCCGCAGGGATACCTTTTGCAATCAGCTTGTCATGAATGTTGGTATACACACAGAAATCGCATTCTTCCTCTAAGGATTCACGCTCTGCCGCTGATTTGCTGTCATCATCATTTTCACCCTCAATCTCCGTATCGCCTGCCGCCTTGTGCGGAACGCCCAAATCACAGAAGATGATCTGTGTCAGCTTGTCCTCCGCAGTTTCGGCATGAATACGGGCAACATTCTCTACGCACTGATTGAGTTTTGTATTCGGGTCGTCCTCAAATGACGGATCGATAAGACGAGGATCAAGACCGAGCTTTCTGCCGTCAGATGTGATTCGGAGCATATTGTCAATCGTGGGATCAACATTGCCTGCATTGATCGCATCGGCACGGTAGGCGAGTTCCTGCACAAGTTCCTGCTGGAATGGAGTTGCCTCCACCTGTACTACCTTGTATTCGCAGTCGGGAACATCGAGTTTTAGTGTGTCTGCTGTGCGTATATCCGCTACCTGTTTGAACATGGACATAAGCTCGGGCAGACCGCTGTAATTTGCGATACGAGTTTTTTCCTTAAAACCATTGCCCGCAGGACGGAGTTCCCAGTCGGTCTTTTGCTCACCAAACACCGATACCCAGTTGTCAAAGTGCTGTAAACCGTGGTCTTTGAGAAAATCATATTCAAGATACCTCATCATTGTATGTAACTCTGTTATGGAATTCGATAATGGCGTCCCAGTTGCTCCGACAAACCCCTTACCACCAGTCTTTTCATCAAGATAGCGTACTTTCAAAAATAAATCGAGTGCTTTCTGTGATGCAGACTGCGATATACCTGAAATATTTTGAAGTTTTGTGGCGACAAAAAGGTTCTTAAACTCGTGCATTTCATCGACGAACAGCTTATCTACGCCCAATTGTTCAAATGTCAGTGTATCGTCCTGATTGGATTTTTCCAGTTTGTCAAGCTGTTTCTGTAAACCTTTTCGGGTACGCTCCATAGCCTTGATCTGGAATTTCGAGCTGTCTTTTCTCTTTAATTCTTCGATACCTTGCAGAATATCATCTATCTGTGACTGTATCGTCATGACCTGACGTTCCTTTGAAACGGGAATCATGCCGAGCTGAGAGTGACCGATGATAACTGCGTCAAAATTTCCTGTCGCAATTTTTGCAAATAATTGCTGTCGATTTTCTTTCTTGAAGTCCTTTTTGGTCGCAACAAGAATGTTCGCTGACGGATAGAGCCGCTGAAAATCCTCACCGATCTGTTCGGTAAGGTGATTCGGAACTGCAAACAGCGATTTTGTACAAAGTCCGAGACGTTTTGATTCCATAGCGGTCGCTATCATCTCGAACGTCTTCCCAGCCCCCACACTGTGAGCAAACAGCGTATTACCGCCGAACATAGCGTGTGCAATAGCATTTTTCTGGTGTGGGTGCAACGTAATATCCGAATTCATCATCGGGAAAGTCAAGTGCGAACCGTCATATTCACGGGGTTTGATACTGTTGAAAAGCTCATTATAGCGGTTCACAATATCCTCACGGCGGGCAGGGTCTTTGAATATCCAGCCCTTGAAAGCCTTACGCATATCGTCCGCTTTTCGCTGAACAACACGAGTAGCATCAACGTCAACGACACGCTTTTCTTTTGTGTCGCCCAAGCCGTCGGGAACTTCGATAGTTTTATAGACTTTCGGGTCTTGCAGGTTTAGGATATGCTCAAAAATATCGTAGGCGTTCATCTTGTGACTGCCGTATTTTTGAGTTGCAAGCACCGATTTATCGGAACTTTTATTGCTGACATAGAACGAATTTGTATGGTCGGAATACTCAACACCAATTATAGACGACTTGTTCCAACGTGCCGCAGGGCTGTCGCTCCTTTGATATGACGGAGTTTGCAAAAGTTCATATAAGAACTGTTCGTAATATTTCGGGTCAAGCCATGCCGCACCCAACTTTATGTCAATATCGCCTGCTTTCAGCGGCTCGGGCATTGCCTTTTTCAATGCAGAAACATTGATGTTAAAATCCGCATCATATTCTGCAATTTCTTCCGCTTCACGCAGTTTTGCACGAATATCGCCCGACAAATATTCGCTTGCGGTCTGATAAGTATTTTCTGTATGGGGAACTTTGAAAATTTCGCCTGTCAAATCATGCTTTAATTCGTCCTCGGTCATGCCTGTCAGCTTGCCCATGTACTCAAAGTCAACCCTTGCTTTTTCAGCAACCGACAGTGTGAGTGCTTCAAGAGCCGTCTCAACGTGTTCAACGGCTTTCGGCGGCACAATAGTACGCTTTGTGAAAATATCGGACTTTGCTTTCAGTTGATTTTTGTCATAGTCCTTTTCAAGTCCTGCAACAAGGTTATATGACACATCATCACCGAAATATCGTTTGTTTGATTGTGAATGAATAAGCCCATATTTCTTATAAAAATCATCATAAGCCGTATTCAAATTTGCCTGTAAATCCTTGATAACGCTATCGGGCTTGTCAAGTTCCTGAGCCGTGAGCAAATCTCTTGTGGTGTCACGAAGTTCAATAAAAGCCTTGTAACGTTTGAATTGTGCCGAGGATTTATCGCAAATAAAATCGCAGGCGACATTATTTTTCTTGAAATACACCTTATCGTCCGACATGAAAAGGCTGAAATTACGCAGATTTGACGGTATCTTGACAGCCTCACCCTGCTCGGTTTTAGCATAAACATCACGACCCTTTTCGGGGCTGATCGTAGCGGATAATTTCACAACCGCATCATGCAAAGCAGTTTTCAGGTCAAAGCCGTCCTCGGCAACGACCATTGTACCGCTGCCGTAGAGCTTGTTGCCCTCAACTACCGTTCCAAGCACCATATCTGGATTCTGCTCAAAATACTTGTTGATCGGCAATCCGTCAGCCGTTTCGCCTATATGCACCCAGTTGGGAATATCCGACATTTCGGCGACCGATTTTCCCTCATGCTTTTGCAGAAAGATAATATCCGTTGTGACCTGTGTGCCTGCATTATCCCTGAAAGCACCATTCTTACCGCCCGGCAGACGGACAGCACCGATGAAGTCAGCTTTATCAGCCAACATCCGGCGGACACTCTCATCACGCTTATCAAGCGTTCCTGCGGAAGTCACGAAAGCCATAATGCCGCCGTCCATGATTTTGTCCATAGCCTCGGCAAAGAAAAAATCATGGAGTTTTGAAGTTCCATGCTGATCATCAACAAATCCCAAATCCCCGAACGGAACATTTCCGACCGCTACATCAAAGCAGCCGTTCTGAAAGCTGTTATTCTCAAAGCCCTGAATCGCAATATCTGCATCTGGATAGAGTTTTTGTGCGATACGCCCCGAAATGCTGTCGATTTCCACACCATAGAGGTCTGATTTTTTCTGCATATTCTCGGGCATACAGCCGAAGAAATTACCGACACCCATAGCAGGCTCTAAAACTCTGCCGCCCTCAAAGCCGAACTGCTCCAAAGCCTGATAAATGCCCTCGATGACGATAGAACAAACAAATGGATATAAAGTCCAAATCAGCTTTATCAACTTACAGAAAACCGCTG
>JAEDMD010000073.1 GCA_016303195.1 Oscillospiraceae bacterium
CGGACGTTCCTCAATAACTATGCCTTACCACAAAAAGTAAATGCTGTTGCCGTGGTATTTTTCAGCTATTGATTACATCGTGATTCTGTGATATACTTTAATAAATAAGTAAGGGAGTGAGATCATGCTGTATTATATGTTCAATAAGCCGCCAAACTGCGTTACCGCCCGTTCCGATGCAGTCCATAAGACTGTTATGGATCATTTTCCGTCTGAACTTGCTGAAAAACTCCATCCTGTCGGCAGACTTGACAAGGACACCTGCGGTCTGCTGATCCTTACCGATGATGGTGATCTGGATTTCAAAATAATGCAGCCTGACCGACATATCTCCAAGACCTATTTTTTCTATGCTGTGGGCACTATCACTAATGAGAAAATAAATATGCTTGAAACGGGTATCGCCATGTCGGGATTCACTACAAAAAGTGCCGATTTCCAACTTATCCGAAATTACCGCATATGTGAACTTGAAAAATTTCTTCCATCGGATAAGCGTGAGAAGTATATGAAAAATCCCGACGGAGATGCATTCTCTGCAACTCTGACCATCCATGAAGGCAAAAAGCATGAAGTTAAACGGATGCTTGAAGCGGTCAGATGCAAAATTTTCTACCTGCGCCGTGACAGCATAGGCTCGCTGAAATTGCCCGATGATCTTGAACAAGGACAATTCCGACAGCTTACAGATGAAGAAGTGAAGATGCTGAAAGAGAATACTTTATAGGCAATACCGCACAGAGCTGGCGGTGCAGATACGCAGTCAGATTTTTCGTCAGATTGTATGAAAATGACGCCGCTGGGCTGACGCCCAGCAAGGAGTTTTCGTGCAAGATGACGGAAAATATGCAAGTAGATGCGCTGCCAAGCCGTCAGGCGGGCTTTGTGCGGTGTTGCCTATAATAAGGCGAAGTGACTTGCTCCGCCTTTTATTTCTATTATATTAATTTTGTTTCTGATTTAGCAAAGTCAGAGCAGTTCTCGCAGTTTTTTTTAGATGATTTCTTCCTGAATATATGTTATCATATTATCAGAAACCACGAAAGGAGAATAAAAAATGCTTCTTACTATTACTTATAACGGAAAAAAAACACAGGAACTGGGCTATTTACTGCATAAAAATCCCGACAGGGCACAGCAGTTCGACCTCAGCTTCGGAAAAGCATACGTTTTTTATCCCGAAGTCACCGACAGCAAAACTACTGCGGCACTTCTGCTTGATATCGACCCTCTTGATCTCGCCCGTGGCAAGGTCGGAAGCAGAGACAGAGGTTTGTTTGATTACGTCAATGACCGTCCCTATGCTTCAACTTCATTCCTCAGCACAGCGATCGTCAGAATTTTCGGAACTGCCATGAACGGCAGATGTGATAAACGGCAGGGACTTGCCGATTCTGCACTTGATCTTACCGCTGTTCTGTATTCTCTGCGTGACAACGGCGATACCGAACTTGCACGTGAACTGTTTGAGCCTCTCGGTTATACCGTAAATACAAGCCGTTCACAGCTTGATGAGCAATTCCCCGAATGGGGCGATTCGCCCTATATTGACCTTACAATAAGCGGAAAAGTCAGACTTGCTGATCTGCTGAATCATATTTACGTGCTGATACCTGTTTTCGATAAGCAAAAGCATTACTACATCGACGAGGATGAGATACAAAAACTCCTGAAACACGGTGAAGGCTGGCTTTCGGAACATCCGTCTATCGAAAAGATCACACGGAGATATTTTTATTCCAGACGAAGCTATGCACGAAAGGCGCTGGATGTTCTTCTGGCTGATGATGCGGAAAATACTGATATTCCCGAAGATGACAGCGAAAAGGAAATTCGCACACCGCTGAATACTCAGAGGCTTGAAGCTGTAAAAAATGCGGTCATTGCAAGCGGCGCTTCATCTGTCATTGACCTCGGATGCGGCGAATGCCGTCTCACTTCCCTGCTTTTAGCAGAGCCGACTATAAAGAATATCACCGCCTGCGACGTTTCCGTAAATGTTCTCGAAAAAGCCGCTCAGAGACTCCACCTCGACAGAATGAATCCCCACAAAAAGGCTAAACTGACACTCATGCAGGCTTCCCTCACCTACCGTGACCAGCGGTTTGAAGGCTTCGACTGCGCTTGTGTCGTGGAAGTAATTGAACATATCGAACCAATGCGTATACCTGCTTTTGAACGTTCTGTTTTTGAATTTGCCTCTCCCAAAACCGTGATCATCACAACTCCGAACCGTGAATACAATCAGAATTATGAGCATATGGAGGAGAATTCCCTCAGACACAGCGACCACAGATTTGAATGGACAAGGGCAGAATTCAAGGAATGGACTGAGCATATCTGCAATAAATTCGGTTATTCCTGCGTGATAAGCGGTATTGGCGACATTGACGAAAAACTCGGTACACCTACACAGATGGGAGTGTTTACAAAAAATGAATAAATATATTATAGATATCCCCGAATTCAGCCTTGTGACGCTGATCGGCGCTTCATCTTCGGGAAAGACCACATTCGCACACAAGCATTTCAAACATACAGAGATACTCTCCTCGGATTTTTTCAGAGGGATGGTCAGCGATAATGAAAATGACCAGAGCGTTTCATCAGATGCATTCGATCTGCTTCACTATGCAGCTAACAAGCGACTTGACAATATGAGGCTGACTGTAATTGATGCAACAAATATCCAGCAGTCCGCCAGAAAACAGATAATCTCAATTGCAAAAGAGCAGAATGTCCATGCCGTTGCTATCGTTCTTGATCTGCCCGAAAATATGATACAGGAACGCAACAAAAACCGCCCTGACAGAGGTCTGCCAAAACGTGTTATAAGCCAGCACTGCATTGAAGTCAGACATTCCATAAAAAAGCTGAAACGTGAAGGCTTCCGTTTTATCTATGTTATCAACTCTCCCGATCAGCTCGAAAATACAGAAATTATCCGCTCGAAGCTGTGGAACGACAAAAAGGATGAACACGGCCCATTTGATATTATCAGCGACATTCACGGATGCGGCGATGAACTGGAAATGCTTCTCCAAAAGCTGGGCTATGCAAAAACAAACGGGATATATTCTCATCCCGATGGCAGAAAAGCCGCTTTTTTAGGCGATTTCTGCGACCGTGGCAACAGGAATTCCGATGTTCTGCGTATAGTTATGGATATGGTGAAAAACGGAAATGCCATCGCTGTTCCGGGAAATCATGATGTAAAACTGCTGAAATACCTCAATGGAAAAAATATAACTGCTTCAAATGGTCTTGATGTTACTATTGCCGAAATAGAGGCTATGGATGATGATTTCAAGAATGAGGCGAGACAATTTCTCGACAGCCTTGTGAGCCACTATGTCCTTGACGATGGCAGACTGGTCATCGCTCATGCAGGTATCAAGGAAGACTACATCGGCAGAGGTTCGGGCCGAGTTCGTGAATTCTGTCTTTACGGCGATACCACGGGAGAAACCGACTCTTTCGGACTGCCTGTCCGTCTTGACTGGGCCTCTGATTACCGTGGAAAAGCTACTGTTGTTTATGGTCACACTGCCTGCAAGGATGTTCGCAGTCAGAACAATACTTTCTGCATCGACACAGGCTGTGTATTCGGTGGGAAACTGACTGCTTTCCGCTATCCTGAGCGTGAAATTGTCAGCGTTGACGCTTTGAAGCAGTACTATGAACCTGTAAAGCCGCTTGAAGATGATATCGACACTGATATGGGCGATATGCTTACAGTTGGTGATTTCAACCATAAACTCCATATTGAAACCGAGCTTATGCCGTCAATAGGCATCCATGAAAACAATGCGGCGGCAGCTCTGGAAACAATGTCTCGCTTTGCCGCTGATCCTCACTGGCTGATCTACCTTCCGCCGACAATGTCTCCATGCGAAACAAGCAGTCTGGATGGATTTCTGGAGCATCCGCTTGAAGCATTTGAGTATTACAGAAGCAACGGAATAAAAAATGTCGTATGCGAGAAAAAACACATGGGTTCTCGTGCGGTCGTAATTCTTTGCAGAAACAGCAATACTGCATTGAAGCGATTCGGCATCACTGACGGCACAAGAGGTATAATTTACACAAGAACAGGACGTAGATTCTTCAATGAAACTGAAACTGAAAAACAGCTTCTTGACAGACTTGATAATGTACTGACAGCAACTAATTTCTGGGACGATCTCAACACAGATTGGGTGTGTCTTGACACAGAACTTATGCCGTGGTCTGAAAAGGCTCAGGGACTTATCCGTTCACAGTATGCGCCGACAGGAAATGCAGGTATCGGCAGTCTTTCAGCGGCAGCAGAAATTCTCGGAAAAGCCTGCGGCAGACAGAATATCCCGTTTGAAGTTGCTGAAAATACGTCGGGACAGAATGTTGACCTGAAAAAGATATTTGACCGATATACAGCTAAACTCAGCGATATAAAAAATTACATAAAGGCTTACCGTGAATACTGCTGGACTGTGAACAGCATCGACGATTACCGTATCGCACCGTTCCACATCCTTGCCTGCGAAGGTCATGTATTCACTGAGGAAAAGCACATCTGGCACATGGAGAATATCAGGAAATACATAACAGGCGTTGACCCCATATTCATGGAAACTCCCTATATCTGCGTTGATACTGAGGACGAAGACAGCGTCAGAAAAGGTGTTGAATGGTGGCTGTCGCTTACTGCTGACGGCGGTGAGGGAATGGTAGTCAAGCCTGAAACATACACTGCAAAACAAGGCTCGAAACTTCTCCAGCCTGCGGTTAAATGCCGTGGCAGTGAGTATCTGCGTATAATCTATGGTGCGGAGTATCTCGAAGAAGGACATCTGAAACGTCTGAAAGTCCGCTCACTCAACCGCAAGCGCACTCTCGCACTGAAAGAATTTTCACTTGGAGTTGAATCGCTGAAACGCTTTGTAAGATGCGAACCGCTTTATCGTGTTCACGAGTGTTCATTCGGAGTTCTGGCATTTGAAAGCGAACCTGTTGATCCAAGGCTCTGATATAAAATAAAATCGGAGGAAACCATTCAAAAGAATGGTTTCCTCCGATTTTTATGTATGATATTTCTTTATTCTGTCATATCAACAAAGTCGATCATACCGCACATTGCTTCACCCTTAACGTTAGTCATTTCCTTGAGGATAGTGATAACGGATGCGTCAATGTCTGTATTCTTCTTGATAGCTGCGACTTTATACTTAGGATAAAGTGTTCCGAGGCCTCTTACATTCTCAGGAACGAGCAGTTTCTTCAATGCTTCGTCAACGCTGAACAGCACATCGGATACTCTTGGTGCGCCGTTTTCAGACTTGATAACAACTACGAATTCATCCGAACCTGTACGATAAACCTCGCCGTTCGGGATAGTTTCCTTCAGTGTCTCAGCTGTACGAACGAGGAGCGAGTCACCTGTATCACTGCCGTATGCAGTATTGATATTGCTGAATTCCATGATGTTGAACAGTGCGAAGTAGTAAGGATTTGCCTTTGCATCGGTAATTCCTGTAAGCTCGGTTGCCAGCTTTACACGGTTTCCTGCGCCTGTGAGGATATCGCCGAACATTGCAGTATTCAGTGACTTCTTTGTCTCGTTTACTGTCTCCACGGATGACAGGAGCTTCTGGTTTACCTTCTCCTGCTTTCTGTTGAGGTAGCTGAAGATTATCATAACTGCGATGATGAGTATCTCGAATACGATGAAGAACATTCTCATTGCGTATGCAAGAGTATAAACCTCGCTTCTTGCATCGTTCATCATAAGCAGCCAGTGATACTTAGGGATATAGTAGGACACACCGACGAACTTACCTGTCGGAAGTTCAAATTCATATGTTGTTGACTCGGTTTCGGTTGCGTTCTCATAGATATCGCACTGTCTGATAAGGTCAGGAAGTTCAAGGTTCTGGTTAGCGTTCTCCATATTTTCATCGAAAACGTATACACGCTTCTTGACATCGATCATACTGTAAAATGACTGTTCAAGACCCTGAGTTTTCATGTTCTCCAGCTTTTTTACAAGGTCTTCTGTTTTGATCGCAAGACCTACGTAGCCTATCATTCTGTCGTTGGTAGAATCAAAAACGGCTCTCTGCATTGAAACGATAGGTGTTTTTTTATCAGCAGGAGAGATCATGATTCCTTCAACATTGACCTTATCCTGTGCCCTGTTAAGGTCCTCCTGAAGTGATACAAGTCTTGAACCTTCACGGCTTACAACTCCGACGCTTGCAGGATTTGAATGAGCAAGTGTCTCAGACTTCATGTTTGCAACATAAAGACCTTCAAGACTGGGAATAGACTCAGAATATCTCTCTGCATATGTCTGAGCTTCTTCCTGAAGCTCCTTATTAGTTGGATCTTTCAGGAACTGCTCAACGCTTGGAGACTTTGCAAAGCCTCCAGAAGTGTTTCAGTAGTTTCAACGTGGTCAATGACTATCTGTGCTCGCTCATCTGTTACCGCACTAAGATGCTGTTTTGCGTTATCAACCGAACGTGTACTGATAGCTTTTGCTATAAAGAATGCGAGAATGACCATCAGAAGGAACTGTATGATCATAAAACGGTTCAGAAATGAAAAAGAATAATTCTTTTTCTTCTTTCCCGCACCATTTGTATTTTTACTCACTATATTTCACCCTTTCAGATAATTATATACTGTCTTTTTCTCACTAAGCCGCAGACAGTCATTGGTAAGGCTATACCGAAAGACATACGGCTATGAGTGAGCGATACTTATTTTTTTCTGAACAAGCCGCCGAAAAGTCCTTTTTTATTCTTTGCTTCGTTGGCAAGTTCTTCAAGTAATTCCTTGTCTTCTTCGCTGTCTTCCTGTTTGGTATTAGCGAGAAGGCTGTTGATTTTTCCGCTCATAAGATCTCCGTTTGATCTGCCTGAGATAACGACAGATGAATGAGGTACAGACGTTGAATACATTCTTGGCTGTGGGGCAGGACTGAAGCCAAGAGGATTCTGTGAAAGTATCTCCTGAAACGGTACAGGTCTGTCAGGCATTGCGATGACCGCAGTCGCATTTATCGGATTCTGAGAGATTATGAAGCTGAGACAATTGAAGCAAGGGAGCATTGCTCTCATAGTTGCCGCATCGATAAGGATTATGCTGTCAACTGAATTTTCTCCGAAACTCTGCATATTTCTTACCGCTTCGATCTCAGCATGAACTTCATTATGACTGATACCATTGTATGCTCGTCCCGATCTTCCATAGATAACGCATACAGTGGTATTCGGCTCTATAAATCCACGGCTTGCTGTTATTGAATTTACCACCTCTGCTGCCATATTATAGATCTGGTTGAATTCTATCACAAAATACTCCTCCTTTCGTATTTGTCTGTTCGTTCGGCTAATAGTACAGCTTGATGAACAGCAGAAGATTTATACCGAATATGAGACAGGCAGTTTCAGTTGACAGGGTAAAATTTCAGGCTCATAAAACTCGCCATTCGTTTTCTGAGCCTTGTTTAATGTGACCATGTGCAGCTGGAATCATGCCTTCTGACCGATGATACGGCAGAAACATTAAATGCTCCGTTCCGACGGGAAAGAAGGTATATATAAATACCTGTCGGGATGGCATCATATTCCGTTTCGCATATCTGCATAAACAGCATCTTACATCTGCCGCCTGGCGCAGCTCGCAGTGAGCGGTACTGCGTTTGCGTCATTCTGAACAGAGACTTCCATGCGATACTGTTTTTTATCCTGACACATCGCCATTTGTGCAGGGCAGCAGGTCAGCTTTTGTCATCTCATTTATTTGTTTCGGTGACTTAATTATACTACAAATTGTAGATAATCGCAATATTAATTTTCTCCAAAATCTTCAAAAAAATATCATCATTTTGCACTAAAAAAGGAAGCATCTGACGAAAAAAGTCCCGAAATCAAAATAATTCTTGTTCATTCAAAGTTAATAAACAAACATTTTTCGGTCATAAAATTAATATATAGAAATGTATTTATTTTTTAAATTATACAATGTGTATTATAACTGCATTAAATACATTTACACCAATTCTTTTTAGATAATTTGCTCCTTTGTGCCGCTCTATAAATTGCTTATATAGCCCAGACAATCATAACTTGAATCCAAAATGACATAATCGTACCTTTTTGACTGCTTATAGTTGACATCTATGCTATAATATTTTTATATTGATGAGCGACTGTAATTATTTTTTTGATTTTACTTAGTATTTTCATCTTCTCACAGCGTCTAATAGGCAGAAGAAGAAAATCACTACGAAAGGAGTCTCCGATGGATAACGGTGCAAGTAGCTACCGCCGTTTCCTTGATGGCGATGATTCTGGGATGGTCGAACTTATCCGTGACTACAAGGACGGATTTCTGCTGTACCTCAACAGTTACACAAACAATTACAGCATTGCAGAGGACTGCGTTCAGGACACTTTTATTAAACTCGCCGTGAAAAAAGCTCATTCAAAACATGGCTTTACACCATTGGAAGAAATGTAATGATGAGCCATATGCGAAAGGCGGCAAGGCGAAACGATGTGCTGATAGATGATTGCTATAATATTTCTGCCGAGACCGATCTTGAAAAAGATCATCTCCGTGAAGAACAAAAAATAAGGCTTCATCAGGCAATAAAACGTCTGAAACCCGAATATCAGCAGGTTCTTTACCTGACTTATTTTGAGGACTTCAGCAATATCGAAACTGCACATATCATCGGCAAGTCCAAAAAG
>JAEDMD010000074.1 GCA_016303195.1 Oscillospiraceae bacterium
GGCTTGATTCAAACTTTTTTGACAGACTGGGGCGCACAATGTGCGCCCCTACTGTTTTCTGCTTTCTGATCTCTGATCTCTGTTCTCTGTTCTCTGCTCACTTCTTCTTTTTCCGCAGTCTCAGTTCCTTGAAAAACTCGGACAGTATCGCCGAACACTCCTCCTCCATCATGCCGCCGATGACTTCGGGGCGGTAATTGTAGGGGAGCGAGAACATTTTCTGCACCGATTCCGCTGAACCGCTTTTGTAGTCGTATGCGCCGAAATACACGTTGTCGATACGGGAATTTATTATCGCACCGCAGCACATCGGACACGGTTCGAGAGTGACGTATAATGCACATTCGGGAAGCCGCCATCCGCCCAGTGTCCTGCAAGCCTGATCTATGGCTTCTATTTCTGCGTGAGCAAGGGCATTTTTAGCAGTTTCACGGCGGTTTCGCCCCTCGCCGACTATTTCTCCCGTGGTCTTTTTCACCACAACTGCGCCGACGGGGACTTCGCCCTCGCTGAAGGCTTCTCTTGCCAGTTCAAGCGCTCGTTTCATGTATTTTTCCATCAGAACACCTGCTTCAGTATCATTGCCAGTATGCATACCAGTGCCACCGCAGGGAACGGATATGCTCTTATCGCAAAGCGCACACGCTTGTTATGGGGAACTTCCGATACATAGTCTGCGTAAAATGTACGCTTCGGTATGAGTATCTGTGATAGTCCGACTACCAGTCCGCTTATCACGAATACCGCCAGCATGAAGAAATTCTTGTCAAGGTACGTGGTGCTTGAATCGTTTGCTTCGATTATTGCTATTGCGAAAACATACAGCTTGTATGCTATTCTTACGAAAAATGCTGTATATATCGAACCTGACCGTAACATTCCGCAGGATGCTATGATGGTGATGAATATAGCCGCAGGCATTTCTGCGATATCCTGCGAAAGGATGCCTGCCACAAATGCGGTCACCCCGATGGCGAATCCGTCTCCGAACTGACGCAGTGCCGCAAATACAGCGCCGTTGTAGAAAATTCCCAGAAGTATGGATATGACTATCGTGTCATAGATTATATATATCAGGAATTCCGCCTGTCCCCATGTGCTGATATCGGTGTCCAGCTTCATGAAATAGCTGTATATCTGCTGAGAGCCTTTGTCCGTGTATATTTTCGGCAGGCTGGTCACCGTTCCGACTGCAAGGGCCATTGCTATGGAGCGGATAAGTTCCTCAGGATGGTTCATGACGTTCATGAAGCGGACAGGTTTAGGAATCTTCAGCTTTGCGATAAGATAGATGGCAGGTATTATCACTTTCATGATGGATATGCCGACAATGGCGATGACCCGTTCCTTTTCGCCTCCGTAAAGGTCTGTGCTGAGAAAATTGCAGTGTATATTCACACCGAGCTTGTCAAGTATCTCGATAATTACCTTGCCGAGGATGTTGTCAATGAATATCCACATCAGCATTGCGATGCCGAAAACATTCATTATACTTCCTATGACATCGGATTCAGCGTCGGCGACTGAGGGGACTTTGAAGCCTCTGCCCTCGATGTAGACGCTTTCCTTTTTGTTCATTTCAAAATTGAAGGCGAATGGATTTTGTTTATTTTTCCGCCAGTTCTTGAAAAATCGGTTATATTGTTCGCATTGGGTATCGTAATCGAATTCCTCCACCACATCCACGATCTCGCTGTAGATGATCTCGTTGAGGTCACTCATCCGTTCACCCCCTTCTATGTTGCAGTATCTCAAAATAATCTTACCATATTTCGGCTCTGCCAATGTTATAAATTTAGCTATATTTTCTTAATTGTTTATTAATACATTAAATTATTTAGCTGTTTAACACCTTTTGTCCTGCAAGATAATCGCTGATACAGGAGCAGAATTCCTTGCCGTACTTCTCAGCCTTTGCGTTGCCGACTCCCGAAACTGTAAGGAAGTGCGGGATGTCAACGGGCTTGATACGGCACATATCTTTCAGCGCTGCATCGGTGAAAACTATGTACGCAGGCACGGATTCACGCTTTGCTATCTCGCTCCTGAGCTTTTTCAGCTCAACAAAGAGGAAATCGTCGGCAGTGAGGTTCTCGTCCTTCTTCTTGACGGGCTTTTTCTCCCTCGGCATCTTCATGGTCAGCTTTTTTCCGCCTTTCAGTATCTCCGCCGACTTCGGCGAAAGGCACAACTGCGGATAATCGCCGTCAGTCATGGCGATATAGCCGTTTTCGATGAGATAGTCTATCTCCGCACGTATGCGCTTTGCGGTGATATCTTTCATTATGCCGTAGGTGGAAAGTTCCTCGAAGCCCATATTTTTCAGCTTCATGTTCTTGCTCCCACGCAGAACATCCGTTACCATGCTCTTGCCGTAATTGTAGCCCGATGCCTGTTTTATGCGGTAAATGCAGGAAAGTATCTTCTGTGAGTCGATGGTTATGTCAACTGTCTCGAATCCCTCGGTGCAGTTGGAGCATTTTCCGCAGTAGTGGACATTTGGTTCGCCGAAATATCGGAGCAGAAAGCCTCTTAGACAGTCGGGTGTCGTGCAGTAGAATGTCATCTGGCGCAGACGTTCGAGATCTCTGCCGAGCATGATACTGCGCTGTTCGTCGTCGAGCTCTTGATTCTCCTCACGGGAATTTTCTATCATGAAGCGGTTTGTACGGACATCCATTGCGCTGTACAGGATAGTACACTCCGCAGGTTCGCCGTCTCTGCCTGCACGGCCTGCTTCCTGATAGTAGCTTTCGGGGTCTTTGGGCATATTGTAATGGATGACGAATGAGACATTGGATTTGTCTATACCCATTCCGAATGCGTTTGTGGCTACCATTATCTGACAGCGGTCATAGATGAAATCGTCCTGATTATTACGGCGTTCCATATCGGAAAGACCTGCGTGATAGCGTGTTGCGGAAAAGCCCTCCTCACGGAGTTTACTGCAAACGTCCTCCACATTCTTGCGTGAAAGGCAGTAGACGATACCGCTTTTTCCTGCGTAGCTTCGCAGAAGTCCCGTCAGCTCCCTGTATTTGTTTTCGGGACGCAGGACGGAGAAGAAAAGATTGCTCCTGTCATAGCCCGTAGTGATGGTGAACGGCTGTTCCAGCTTCAGAAGCGAAACGATATCTTCCTGCACCTCACGGGTGGCAGTTGCCGTAAATGCGCTGATTACGGGACGAATCGGCAGACTTGCGATGAAATCGGCGATACGCAGATATGACGAACGGAAATCCTGTCCCCACTGTGAAACGCAGTGCGCTTCGTCAACGGTTATCATGGAGATGGGAGTTTTCAGTGCAAATGCCGTAAAATCGGGAGCATCCAGCCTTTCGGGGGCGATGTAGAGAATACGGCAGTTACCGCTGTAAAGCACATCGAAAGCCATGCAGTATTCCTCGGCGCTGAGGGAACTGTTAAGGCAGACGGCGCTTATCCCTGCGGAATTCAGGGCGCTGACCTGATCTTTCATCAGCGAGATAAGGGGAGAGATAACGACGGTCAGCCCCTTCATCATCAGCGCAGGCACTTGATAGCACAGGGATTTTCCTGCGCCTGTCGGCATTATTCCCAATACGTCACGGCCTGCGAGAATGTTGTCTATCAGTTCCTCCTGACCTTTTCGGAAACTGCTGTGTCCGAATACTTCTTTTAATATGCTCAGTTTATCCGTTTTGTCCACCTTCATTCATTAAAAAACAGTCTTAAATTACATTTTACCACATTTCAGAAATAAAATCAATGCGATAGTTGCGGTTCAAATCATGGAAAATTGCGGTATTTCGGCATATGGGGGGATCATAATTTTTTTGAAGTGTACAAATATCCGCTTTTATTCATAAATAGGTAAGTACAAATCCGTAGCGTTACCGTGAATATTTTATGAATAAGTAAGTACAACGCCTGCGTATACACAATTACAAATGTATAGGCAATGTTGAGGATGTTAATATTGACACAAAAATATCACAAAAACTCCTCATTTTGTACACCTAATCTGTATTTTGTGGGTTGTAAAAATGTACGTACATATGCTATCATGGTATTACACAAAAAGTGATTCGATTTCAGTAATGATAAAAAAATGATTTGTGAGGAGGAAAAACTTATGAAAATGAGAAGAATCACGTCTGCTCTGACAGCTATCGCCTGCACAGCAGGTATGCTCGCTGTATTCCCAAGTGTAGCTGACGTTACATATGCAGCAGAAGCAGTCAGAAACGACTTTGAAGAAACATACGAAGGCTGGCACGGAAGTACCGTTGACGTTGACCTTGTTGCCGCAGAAGGCATCGGCGAAGCAGGTTCAAGAGGTATGACCGTTACCAACAGAACTTCACCATCCGACGGTGCGGCTTCCTCCAAGGGCTTCTACCTTTCAGGCGGCATCAGCTACGATTACAGCGTTGACGTTTACAGCGAAAACGACGAAACTTTCCACCTTTCACTTCTCTACATCGACGAGAAGACAAATGAGGAAACTGTCGTTGAACTGGATTCAAAGGACGTAAAGGGCGGTCAGTGGACTAAGCTCTCATCCGAGTTCAAAGCTCCGAAGGATACTTATGAGTACCGCCTGACCATCACAACAGATTCAACAAATGATTTCACATTCGATAATGTGCTTATCACTAACCGGGTTTCAAAGAATACAGTAAAGGCTGCTCCCGCAGGCAAGGGTCTCAAGGACGAATTTGCCAACTACTTCCGTGTCGGCAACATCCTCAACGGCGGCACTGTAAAGAACTCAAGCATCACCGCTATCATGCTCAAGGACCACAACGTTATTGAGTGCGAGAACGAGACTAAGCCTGACGCTACACTCGTTCAGAACGGTTCATCAAATACAAATATCAAGGTATCACTGAACAGTTGTGCCGCTATCGCTGACTTCTGCCAGAAGAACGGCATCGGTTTCAGAGGCCATACTTTCGTTTGGCACAGCCAGACTCCTGAGTGGTTCTTCAAGTCCAATTTCCAGCAGAGCGGAAGCTGGGTAGACAAGAACACCATGAATCAGCGTATGGAAAGCTACATCAAGAATATGTTCGCTGCATTCGCTCAGCAGTATCCTTCACTGGAACTGTTCGCATATGACGTTTGTAACGAGTGCGTATCCGATGACTCCAACCGTACAAAGAACAACGGCGGCGCAAGAGTCGGCGGCTACGGCAACGGCGCTTCTCCGTGGGTTCAGGTCTACGGCGACAACAGCTTCGTTGAGCAGGCTTTCACTTATGCAAGAACGTACGCTCCCGATGGCTGTAAGCTCTACTACAACGACTACAACGAATACTGGGATCACAAGAGAGACTGCATTTATAATATGTGTAAGAACCTCTTTAACAAGGGCATTCTTGACGGTGTAGGTATGCAGTCACATATCAACGCTGACTGGAACGGCTTCTCAGGCTATGACGCTTACGTTACTGCTATGAAGAAGTACCTCTCCATCGGCTGTGATGTTCAGATCACTGAGCTTGATATCTCCACCGAGGGCGGCAAGTACTCACTTGACGATCAGGCTAAGAAGTACAAGGCTATCTTCAAGGCTGCTTATGACTGGAATAAGGAGCATCCTGACAAGAACAGAGTTTCACTCGTTCAGGTATGGGGCCCGACTGACAACAACTCATGGGTAGGCACTGATAAGGCATCAGGCAGAAGCAATGCTCCTCTGCTTTACACAGGCGATTATCAGCCAAAGGCTGCTTATACAGCTATAACAGAGATCGTTCCCGACAGCGAATGGGGCGACGGTTCACATCCTGCTGACGGTCAGCCTGTTTCTGAGCCTGAGCTTAACGAAGAAGGCTACTGGTTCCACAACACATTCGAGGGCGGCACTGACAGCTGGTCAGGCAGAGGTTCTGCATCTGTTGAAAGCGCATCAGGCGGCTTCAACAACAGCAAGGCTCTCTACTGCTCAGGCAGAGAGGCTACATGGAACGGTGCTTCATTCACTCCAAGTTCAAGAATATTCAAGCCAGGCGAGTCATACAGCTTCTCAGTAAACGCTATGGCAAACGAAGGCCCTGACGTTTCAACTTTCAAGCTCACTCTCCAGTACACAGGCTCAGACGGTGAGCCTCATTACGATGAGATCGCATCAGGCGCAGCTCCTAAGGGCGAATGGATACAGCTTCAGAACGCTGCCTACAAGATCCCCGCAGATGCTTCAGATATGCTCATCTATGTTGAGATCATCGACGAGGACAATCTTGCCAGCTTCTATGTTGACGATGCTATCGGCGCTCCTGCTGGCACACAGATCGCAGGCCCAGGTCAGCCAAAGGTAAAGACCCTCATTCTGGGCGATATCAACTTCGACGAGGCTATCGACTCTCTTGACGTTGTGGCAGGAAGAAAGGGCATCATAAAGGAGATCTCCGACAATACTGCAAAGAAGGCTGCTGACGTTGACCAGAGCGGTGCTTACGAGCTTAACGATCTCGTACTCCTTCAGGAATACGTTCTCGGCAAGATCAAGGAATTCCCTGTAAACAAGCCGGCAGTTCCAGTGCTTGATACTTCAAAGTATGAGCCTATGTTCAACAACATCCAGCTTGGAGAGAGCTTCAAGAAGCTGACAGAGAATAACCCGATCTATACTCAGCGTTTCGGTGCTGACCCCGGCTGGATGGTATATGACGGCAGACTTTACGTTTACACAACAGCCGATCAGTTCGCATACAAGAACAATCAGATGATCGAGAACGATTATTCATCAGGTTATATCAACTGCTTATCAACAGCAGACCTCGTAAACTGGACTGACCACGGTCAGATCCCTGTTGCAAAGACAAGAGTAAACGGCACTCCTATCGCAAAATGGGCTAACAACGCATGGGCTCCTGATGCTGCATGGAAGAAGATCAACGGACAGGATAAGTTCTTCCTCTACTTCGCAAACAACGGTTCAGGTATCGGCGTTATCACGGCTGATGATCCGACATTCACAAAGAATGCAAAGGACCCTCTTGGTCACGAACTCATCTCAAGAAGCACACCTAACAGCAACGTAACATGGCTGTTCGATCCTGGCGTTTACTATGATCCCGATACAGATACAGCTATCATGGCATACGGCGGCGGTGTTCCTGAAGGACAGGCTGCTAATACAAAGCAGGGACGTATCGTTCAGCTTGGCGATGACATGATCTCTATCAAGGGTACACCTTTCGATCCGGGTACACCTTACCTCTTTGAGGACTCAAGCATGATAAAGATCGGCGACACATGGTATTACTCATTCTGCCACAACTGGAGCGTTCCGGGCGGCGCAAGCGTAAACGGCAATTCATTCGGCAGCGCTGATATCGGTTACATGACTTCTAAAAATCCACTTGGCGGATACCAGTATCAGGGTGTTGTATTCAAGAACACAGGTACTCAGAGACTTGACAACGGCGGTAACAACCACCACTCAGTCATTGAATTCAAGGGCAACTACTATGTGCTTTATCACTCACGTCAGCTCGAAATGCGTATGGGCGTTAACGGCGGCAAGGGCCTCAATTACAGATCACCCTGTATCGATAAGGCAACTATAAGCAACGGCAAGATCACTTGCAGCGGTTCACAGAATGGTGTAAGCCAGATCGAGAACCTCAACCCATATGAGACTGTACAGGCAGAGACAATGTCTAACCAGTCCAAGAACATAAGCGTAAACGGATTAGGCAACACAACTGTCAAGGCTAAGAAGGGCGAATGGATCAAGGTCAGCGGCGTTGACCTCAGCAAGGGCGTATCTTCTATCAAGGTCAAGGGCAGCGGAAACGCAGTAGTTAAGTTCTGCGTAGGTTCTACAACAGGTGCTTGCCTCGGTTACGGCGAACTCAATGGCAGCGAAAACGAACTCGCAGCAGCAGAAAATGACGTAACAGGCGTTAAGGATATCTACATGGTATTCAGCGGTGACTGCGAGATCGATTACTGGAGCTTTTCATAAGTTCTGATTCTTTTCACTGATGATAATGCCCTCCATCTGCACAGCGGAGGGCATATCACAGGCTGTTCGGCACTTAACAGTCTTTATATCCGTAAAATTTAGTTGTAAGGGACAAATCAGAGAAACCGTACTGTTGAAAGTGCGTTTTTTCCTTTTAACAGGAGCAATATAATGGATACTCAGGTGATGATAGGCGATAATTCCATCGCTGTTGGTCTTATCATGGCGGAGGCTGTGAAAAAGCGTGGGCTGATAGTCAGATGTTTCAGAAACCGTGGAAATGTTCTGCGTGATATGCTGAATGAAGACCCGTCTGCCGTGGCGATAGGCATTTTTTACAGGGATTTTGATAAGGTGTGCGAGAATATTTCGGCGCTGAAAAGGGAATTCCCCGAAAGCAGGATAGTCATAGGCGCTTTCTGCTATCGGAGGAGCGAACTTATGCAGTTCATTGACGCAGGAGCGGATTACTGCTTCGGTATGCCCATGCAGACCGATATCGTCATGCGCAACATTATGGAGATGGTCAGCGGAAACTGGGGCGACAGGCTGTCCGCTGAGGGATTTCTCCGAGCCTGCGGTATGCCTGAGAAGAAGAAAGGTTTCCGCTATCTTGCGGAGGCTGTGCGGATATGCACCGATGATACCTCTGCGCTGTCTGGCAGGATAACGGGAGTTTATCGGAGTATTGCCGAAAAATATCGCTCCGAAGCAGGTGCGGTCGAGCGTTCTA
>JAEDMD010000075.1 GCA_016303195.1 Oscillospiraceae bacterium
TTCTTCCCACAATATACCGTTGGATTCCCTTAATGAAGCGGTGATCGCAGACATAAACGCTTTGCTTTGCGAATGCAAAATGGATTCGGAGTCGTTCAGAAAAAAGCTGATGCAGAAAATAACCGATAATCTGCCCGATGTAACGCAGATAAGGACGGAGCTTGCAGAGCTTGACCGACTGATAGACCGAGAAACCAAAAAGTATAAGCGGCTTTATGATGATTATTATGACGGAGTGATTAAAAGCTCAATGCTTTTTGAGCAGATGTCCTCCGAGTGCAACAGCAAGATTGAAAGCTACACCGCCAAGAAGGAAAAGCTGGAATCCGAACTGAAATCCTCCACAAAGCATTTCGATGATGTGAGCAAGTTTATCGGACTGATGAGCCGTTTCACAAAAATCGAAGAACTCAACAAGGAAATACTTAACACACTTATCGAAAAAATCGAGGTTGGCGAGAGAACAGTATCGCCAACAAATGAATACATACAGAATGTTAGGATAAAGTACAAGTTTATCGGTCAGTTAAGCTGATTGATGAACAAATTGTTAAAATCGGTTAGTGTTAAGAACTGCTTGGGGAGCCACATCGTTCAAATCCGAACTCTGAAAAGGGTTCGGATTTTTTCACTTTCTATCCGGGGAAGGCTGTGTTTGGTATAGTGGTCAGAAGATAATAACAGCGCCCGGGTCATGCTCCAGGTGCTGTTCAGTATGTTCCAGAAAGATGTTATTGTCATAAAATTCCGATAAGCTCTCCAACTATCTCAATAATCACTTGGGATTCGCTGTCGGAAGGATATAAGCCATTATAATCTCTTTCTGAAAAATGAAAATTTCGTAAGATTTTTTGCAAGCTTTCTATAAAAGTCTGCAAACCACGTAGAATAAGATGTTTTACGGTAAGATGCAAAAATACTATTATTTTGTTTTTAGCTAAGTTTTTGCATCTTAAGCGGACAAACAGCGGACAAAAATAATATACTCCTGAAATTAAGACCGACCGGACTTTTGAAAATCCGGTCGGTCAATTTTTCTTGTAAAGCAAATTTCATCTGTTTGTGTCAGATAACATTATACTCCTTCAGCAGCTTCTCAATATCCGTTCCCTCGATTTTTTTCAGAACAGCCTTGAATGCAATCTTTTCAAGAAGTGTGGGGTTCATTTCGGTTATCTTTTTGCCGTCACGAAGCTGAACTGTAGCGTTAAGCAGATCGCGGACATCGTATACGCTGCCCCATACCTCGGGAACGCCACGGTCAATGTCAAGCAGAGTATATACCGCCTCCATACCTGTTCGCATAGAATACTCAGTGGTGAAAATGGTGTCGCGCTTTGTTTCGGCAAACTGACCAATAAACGCAAAGTTTACTGCTTTCTTGGGTACAACATCAGGACGATCGCCTGCGGCACGGGGCATAAAGAATGCGGTGATATACGGCATCATGCAGGGTACCGTATTTGCGCTGTGCTCTGCAAGCACCTCAATCTCATTTTCAGGCACACCAATATGATAGAGCCATTCCATGCATATCTCCTTACCCGTACATTCGCGCATGGGCTTCTTTACAAAGTTGCCCGGCTTGTCGCTGAAAAGACCGTATATCCAGCCAACAAGCTGTCCCTTGGGCTGTGTGCGGAACTGTGGCTGACGGTTAAATGTCCAGCTGAGGAGCCAGTTGGAGTCCTTAACGGTAACTATTCCACCTGTTACTACCTTGCCGGAGAACGGGTCGCGCTGACAGATATTCTTGATATATGGTACTATTTTATCGTCCAGCGTTGTTACGGTGGCGCTCATCCAGTTGCTCTGTTCCGGAGCGGAGCAGAACTTGTCGGGGTGACCGAACGAGGGATCCTGTGCGGCTATCTTACGCCACATATCCCAGCCGCCGCCCGGCTTGATTTCGGTGTTGAAATCAGCGGGAGTATTCTGGGAGCCGAGAGAAGAATTTTCAACGCAACCTCCGTTGGTGATAAATACAAGGTCATTTTCGGTAAGGTCTACGGAATCCTCCTTGCCGTCATGAAGCAGGATTATCTTTTTTGCCTGCTTTTTCTCGGGAGTAATATCAAACTCAACATTTACAACTTTGGTATTATAATGGAACTGCACTCCGAAGCCTTCCAGATATTTTATCATGGGGAGTATCATAGATTCATACTGATTGTACCTTGTAAATCTAAGCGCCTTGAAATCGGGCAGACCGCCTACATGATGAATATAACGCTTGATATACAGCTTCATTTCAAGTGCGCTGTGCCAGTTTTCAAAGGCGAACATTGTGCGCCAGTAGAGCCAAAAGTTTGAATTCAGCACTTCATCATCAAAAAAGTCTGTGATTTTCTTGTCGTAAAGCTGTTCATCGGGTGTGAAGAACAGTTTCATTATCTCCATGGCGCCCTTGTCGGAAAGACCGAATTTTCCGTCTGTGTGGGCGTCCTCACCGCATTTTTCGGTGGCGCGCATAAGGGAGTAGTTGGGGTCGTGCTTGTTGAGCCAGTAGTATTCGTCCAGCACGCTTACACCCTCTGTTTCAATGGACGGTATCGAACGGAACAGATCCCACATTACCTCAAAATGATTATCCATTTCACGTCCGCCGCGCATTACAAATCCCAGACCGGGATATTCATATCCATCGCAGGCACCGCCGGGAATAGGATCCTTCTCGAAGATATGAACGTGCTCGCCCTTCATCTGACCGTCCCTTACAAGATAGCACGCAGCAGTAAGGGCAGCCAGTCCCGTACCGATGATGTATGCCGATTTCCTGTCAACGCCTTCCGGCTTTTCGGGCCTTGCAAATGCTTCGTAATTTCCGCTTGAATAATACATAATAACAGCCTCCTTAAAGCTTTGTTGTTTTGGTTTACAGCTATATTATAAAGCGGAAAAACTGATTTTACAATAAATAAAACTGCCCTCGTGATAAAAGCTTTATCACGGGGGCGAAGCTGTATATTTTTTTATCATTCGGAGTGATTTGATGTAACGGGTCTGTCGGTGCGGCAGTTTTCCAGTGCACGGGTAATATCGCCGTGAATAAGGTTGCTTATTCTGTCGACTATCTGCTTCGGGTCAGCTTTCATATCGTTTTTTATCCACTCAAGCACTATGCCGACGAATGCAAACTTGTAAAAATCAGCGATGAACTTCTTGTCGTCCTCGCTGACCGACATATTGGCGGAGCGCTCGTTCACAACGCCGATGAGCAGATCGTATGTGACCCTATAAAGATAGATTTCTACCTGCTCACGGCTTACTGAGCGGTACACGTTCATAATAAACGGCTTGTTTTCCAGCACGGCATAAAAAATATTCAGAAAACCCTGCTGCCATGTATTGTAGGTCTTTTTGCCCTCCAGAGCCTTTGCAGCGTCCTCCTCACAGGTCCATTCCACAAGGTCGTAAATATCCTTGAAATGATAGTAAAAGGTCATGCGGTTGATGCCGCAGTCCTCGGCAATATCGTTTATGGTTATCTTATTCAGCGGCTTTTTCAGCAGCATATTTTTCAGTGATGCCGCCAATGCACGTTTTGTTATCTGTGACATTATTTTCCTCCGATGATAGTATTTATACTTATATTTTATCATATCAACATTATTTTTGCAATAAATTTTATAATAAGGCGGTTGAATTTTATTTTGTGCTATGCTACAATAATAGAAAATGTTTTATCGGAGGGACTTTTTTTGCCGAATTTTACCCGTGACGCTATTATCAGATCATTTCTTGGTCTGCTCAATGAAAAGCCTGTAAATCATATTACCGTAAAGGATATTGTTGAGGCCTGCGGAATCAACCGCAACTCCTTTTATTATCATTTTCAGGATCTGCCTGCACTTATAGAGGCAGTACTTCAAGCCGAGGCAGACAGGATAATCAGCGAAAACGCAAGCCTCGATTCCTTTGAGGATTGTCTTTTGGCTGCTGTAAGCCTTGCACAGAATAATAGAAATGCGGTTCTTCATCTTTATCAGGCGGATCGTGGTCTGTACGGTCAGTATCTTGACCGTATCGCAGAGTATGCCGTGGAAAAATACATAACCGCCGCTTTAAATGACATTGTTATACCCGAGGAGGACAGAAAGATAATCGTTCATTATTACAAGTGCCTTTTGGTGGGAATGGTGCTGGACTGGATGAATTCGGGTATGCAGTATGATATTCGCAGCAGAGTTGCAAGAGTCTGCGAGCTTTTTGAAGGCAGTATGCAGCAGGCTGTAAACCGTGCGGCGGAAAAATTCAGACAAAAACCCTCCAATGCCTAAAATTTATACATTTTTATCCCTGTGACTGTAATTCGGTCACGGGGATTTTTTTGTCTGTTTATTTTTTTGTTTGTGTGTGCTAAACTTTAGCTGTAAGATAAAACACGAAAGGAAGTGGTAAGGATGAAAAAAGAAAATTCGGTACTTACGGTGAAAATCGGTTATATTGCGGTATCGGTGCTTACTGTTATTCTTGGGATATTTCTTATTATCCGCACGGAAATTTCGCTGAATGCTTTCTGCCGTATTCTGGGTGCGGTAATGACAGCATGCGGTGCGGTAAAGCTGGCGGGATATTTCTCAAAGGACCTGTACCGTCTGGCATTTGAGCATGACCTTATTTTCGGTACGCTTTTGTGTGTTATCGGCATAGCGGCGCTTGTGCGTCCCGTAAAGGTAATATCGTCAATGCACATTGTGGCGGGTATCATTATACTTGAGGAGGGTATCTTCAAGATGAGAACAGCCGTTGACGCAAAGCGATTCGGACTTAACAAATGGCACATTATCACCGTGCTTGCTGTGCTGACGATTACAGCCGGTATTTTGCTCTTGCTGAATCCCTTTGAAGCGGCGCAGACAATGACGGTCATTCTGGGTGCGGCTATGATAGCCGACGGAATACTGAATTTGTGCGTGGCGGTGTATGCCATAAAGGTCACCAAAAATCAGTTTATTGAAGCTGAATATCATATTGAAGAAAGGAACGATGAATAATGAAATTTTCTGAAGCCGTTGTCAAGCGGCGCATACTTATCCTTATAATTGCGGCGGTGCTTATGATACCGTCGGTGCTGGGAATGGCGGCAACAAGGATAAATTACGATATGCTGAATTATCTCCCTGAAGATATGGACACTGTAAAGGGACAGAACCTGCT
The DNA here is from genome assembly GCA_016303195.1 of Oscillospiraceae bacterium. GTDB lineage: Bacteria > Bacillota > Clostridia > Oscillospirales > Ruminococcaceae > Ruminococcus. The sequence continues at coordinate 5,161 of JAEDMD010000075.1, forward strand.
TACCGAGGAATTCGGCAAGGGTGCATTTTCCTTTATTGTGGCGGAAAATATGCCCGACAAGGAGGTTTCCGCACTGCGGGATAAAATTGCGGCGGTGGAGCACGTTGATTCGGTGATATGGTATGACAGCCTAATGGATATATCCGTACCGAAGGAGCTGCTGCCTGACAAGATATACTCTGCGTTCAACACGGATAATTCAACTATGATTGCAGTATTTTTCGATACATCAACGTCTGCCGACGAAACTATCGACGCTATCCACGAGATACGCAGCATTGCAGGAAAGCAGTGCTTTGTATCGGGAATGTCGGCGCTTGTCACCGACTTAAAGGATCTGTGTGAGCAGGAAGAACCTGTTTATGTTGCCATAGCGGTGCTGCTTGCCTGTGCTGCGATGATGCTTTTCCTGGATAACTGGCTTGTGCCTTTTGTTTTTCTTGCAAGCATCGGAGTTTCCATACTGTTCAACATGGGTACGAACTATTTTCTTGGCGAAATTTCCTATATCACAAAGGCGCTTTCTGCGGTGCTTCAGCTTGCGGTAACAATGGACTACTCCATTTTCCTTTGGCACAGCTACAATGAGTGCAAGGAGAAATATCCCGACAAGGAAAGTGCCATGGCAAAGGCAATATCAAGTACGCTCACCTCCGTAACGGGCAGCTCCGTCACTACTATTGCAGGCTTTATTGCCCTGTGCTTTATGAGCTTTACTCTTGGCAAGGATCTTGGCATTGTAATGGCAAAGGGTGTACTTTTGGGTGTTATCGGCTGCGTTACTATCCTGCCGTCGCTGATACTTGTTCTGGATAAACCACTTGCAAAGCTGCACCACAAGCCGCTTATTCCCGATATGAGCAGGTTCTCGGCAGGAGTGGTAAAAATATTCCCCGCATTTATTGCGGTATTTGTAATTGTCGCTGTACCTGCATTTATGGGATACAAAAGCACAAACAGCGAGGTATATTACGACTTGGGAGAATGTCTGCCCGATACCATTGAATATGTAACGGCAAACGAAAAGCTCCGGGATAATTATGATATTGCGTCCACTCACATGGCGCTTGTAAGCTCGGGACTTACCGCCAAGGACACAAAGCAGATGATTGCCGAGATAGAAAGTGCCGATGGCGTAAAATATGCGTTGGGACTTGAGTCCGTTGTAGGCTCCCGAATACCCGATGAATTTATACCTGATGAGATAAAGGGTACATTACAAAGCGGCGAACACAAGCTTTTGCTCATAAATTCCGAATACAAGCCTGCTTCCGACGAGGTAAACGCTCAAATTGACAAGCTTGCAGACATACTAAAAAAATACGATGACAGCGCAATGCTTATCGGTGAGGCTTCCTGCACAAAGGATATGATAGAAACTACCGATACCGACTTTAAAATTGTAAATGCCATTTCTATTGCGGCAATATTTATCATAATTGCAATAGTGGAAAAGAGCATTTCCCTGCCTATTATCCTTGTGGCGCTTATTGAGCTGTCCATTTTTATAAATCTGGGACTTCCTCATTATCTTGGACAGTCGCTGCCGTTTATCGCACCTATCTGCATAAGCACCATACAGCTTGGCGCAACGGTGGACTACGCTATACTTATGACCACCCGCTACAAAGCGGAACGCCGCAGTGGAAAAGATAAGCGTGAATCTGTTATCACAGCACTTTCCACTTCCATACCGTCCGTTATTGTTAGTGCAATGGGACTTTTTGCGGCGACATTTGGCGTTGCTCTGTACTCCGATATTGATATTATAAGCTCAATGTGTATGCTTATGGCAAGGGGTGCAGTAATCAGTATGGTATGCGTTATATTCATACTCCCCGCATTGTTTATGCTTTGCGACAGGCTTATCGGTGTCACCACCATTGGATTTAAAAATAAGGAAAGAAAAAGAAATAATCATAATAGTGTAAGTGGAGGTATTCGTATATGAAAACAAAAAGAATTTATGCCGCAGTTATATCTGTAATTCTGGCGGCAGGAATATGCACGGGTGCAATATATGCGGCGGATAATAAAAGCACAGAAGCACCGCAGGCAGCGGTCAGCGACAATGTAAAGGCAGATGATGCAGCTGCAGCCGAAAAGGACGAAACGGTGTACATTATTGCATGTGCGGACGGCTCTGCGGATAAAATCATTGTAAGCGACCATTTGAAGAACACCGAGGGCAGCACCGTTCTTTCAGATATTACAACTCTCTCGGACATTGAAAATGTAAAGGGCTACGAAGACTTTTCCCATGACGGTGATAATATCGTATGGGCTGCTGACGGAAAGGATATATACTATCAGGGCATAAGCACCGCTAAATCTCCCGTGGAAATGAAGGTTACTTACATTCTTGACGGCAAGGAAATTTCCCCTGCGGAGCTGGCAGGAAAAAGCGGCAAAATAAAAATTCGGGTCGATTACACCAATAATCTGACTGTTTCTGCAGAAATAAACGGTGCGGCTGAAAATGTTTGCGTTCCCTTTGCGGTCGTTACGGGCACTGTACTTGACAATGACAAATTCCGCAACATTGAGGTATCAAGCGGTAAAGTGCTTGACGATGGCGACAGGACAATTATTGCTGCACTTGCATTTCCGTCCTTGCAGGAAAGTCTTGATATCGACAATGAAAAGCTTGATATTCCCGATCATCTTGAAATCACCGCAGACGTTACGGATTTTGAATTCAGCGGATTTTATGCTGCAGCAGAAAACAGTATTTTTGCCGACATAAGTCTTGACGGAGAAAACACTATCGATGACCTGAAAAATGCTGCCTCAGAAATGGATTCTGCTATGGTACAGCTAATGGACGGTTCTTCTCAGCTTTATAATGGACTCACCGAGCTTAACGGCAAAACGGGAGAACTTATTAACGGCATTTCCGCATTAAGTGATGGTGCGGCGCAACTTTCCTCGGGAGCGGTTGCTCTTGACGAGGGAACTCACGGACTTTGTGACGGTATCGCACAGCTTAGTGCAGGCAGCAATCAGCTTTCCGAAGGGCTGGCAGAGCTTGATAAAAACAGCGAGGCGCTCAACCTAGGCGCTGCACAGATATTCGCATCTTTGCTTGAACAAGCGGACAGTCAGCTTGCGGCGCAGGGTCTTGAACTGCCCAAGCTTACTATAGAAAATTATGCCACCGTACTTGACGGTGCTGCTGCGCAAGTCGAACAGGCAATGGGCAAGGATGCGGCTGCAAGAATTACCGCTGTAAAAGCTCAGCTTGATGAAGTAAAGGGCTTCTGCGATGGACTTAACGTTTATACTTCGGGAGTGTC
>JAEDMD010000076.1 GCA_016303195.1 Oscillospiraceae bacterium
TCTCTTTAATCTCCTCTACATAACGCCACGACTGCGGAGGTCGCTTAATTGTATCGTCCTCATACCTAAATCCCATTGCCATTTCAGGCAATCTAAACTCACTCAGCTCTCTCGGCTTGTCATAGATTTTTAGGTCGGAGATGTGCCAACCGTACATATTCCTTTCAGTGCAATAAACCGATCTCTCTACAGCACTCATTCCAGACATTGCATAAAACAAAGGATCGTGACCGAAAGTGTGGTCGGTGATGATAGTGTCGCAAATAAATTCTCCGATGACTTTTCCAGCACCGGCCCACTCCTTGTACCCGTAGCCTTTGCCACTAACAAATTTTTTAGTGCAATATATGTAACACTTGAACGGGACTTTGATTTTTGGCTTGCTCTTTCTGACCTCAATAGTTTTTTCTTTTCGGGAAATCAGCGTGCACCATTCGGGCTTAATGCTGATTAATACAGCCTTACTCATAAATCCCCCTCCTTCCTATGTAAGCTCTTTTCGGGATCAAATCCATCGGGATATCTTGCTTTAAGCTTATAAACATTAAGCATAAAAATATCATCGAGATCATATCCGATGATATCGGCACATACTGCAAGATACCATGCAACATCACCAAGCTCTTTGGCAAGATGCTTTTTATCAAGATCGTGGTCGTGGAAAAGGTGCTTTTTTATAATATCCGTACATTCTCCCGCTTCACCCGACAAACCCATAGCGCAATTAGCAAGACTTCTGCACATGCCCGAGGCAGTTCGCAAAGCTTCCTTCTGATACTCGTTACCTGTCATTCTCCCTCACCTCCTGTCATTTTTGCGCCGCAGTTGGGGCAGTAATCAAAATCTTCTGCTCCGTCCGTTTCAAAAATGTTATACGTTACACTACATTTGGAGCAAGTGATTTCGTCACCCAAATAAGAAGAGTTATACCAATGCCCGTGACGAACAGGTGCAACATCGGCGGCAGGCAATGAACTTATATAAAACTTTATTTCAGCATTAAAGCGATAATTTTCATCAGGTGTTTTTGCTTCGCTAAAATAATTTCGTTTAAGAGCCGCTTCCCGCTCTATGTATTCTTTTTCAGCCATTGTCAGCCCTCTCTTTCCATATTGATAGGCGTTCCAACAGTCCCAGCACTTTCGCTGCTGTCAGTAGCCTTGAAAAATTCCCCAGGCAAAGGAAACATATATCTGAACATTGCATAATTCGCAACATCAAGCAAATATTCGGTGTTTCCTGTTTTCTTGAATTTTTCAAGGCAAAGTTCCAACGTTTCTATAGCGTCCACTCTGCCTTCGCCGAAATTCTTCTTTGCAGGGCCGTATTTGAAAAAGCTTGTTTCAACTCGGTTCTTTCTGAGTTCGTCAAACTTTTCACTGTATTCGGATTTTAATATGTCAGCCATTATCAGCCCTCCTGTTCATTAAACAAAAAATCATAGTTATAATCGCTCATATCACCGCAAAGAATAGAGTAGATCGCACGGCATTTCGGACAGTCTGATTTACCGAGCGGAGATATTACGCCGTTTACCCTGTTGCGGGTCTGAGCGTCCTTAAGAATCATCTTTTGCCATAAAACAAGCTGATAATAATCAGCCATCAATGAAGTTTTCTCCGCCTTGGCTTCTTCAATCGTAAGTGATCCCGAATAATAATCCGAGTAAATATGCTTTACGCAGCGGTACAAAAACCGCTGCGGTATAGTCCCGTTTTTCGGAAGCGGAAGCCCCTTTGCTGCCGCCGAGATTATTTCATCGTCACTCATGTTTTACGCTCCTTTCGTTCTCCGCTGTGTAATACGGGCGGATTGTTTTTTGCGTATTCAAAATATGCTTCCAGATCAAAGGACGGCTCCGAAGGGATATCCTTTTTCCTGCGCTCGGAGGGCTTTTTGACCTTGTCCTGCTCAAGCCATGCAATAAGGGTGCTGTAATGATTGCCATACGGCTTTACGCCTTTATTATGGATATATCGGTCAAGACGATCTATGTATGTCCCGATAGCCTTTTCTCCATATTTATCAATAAGCTCTGAGTGTTGTTGTGTTGTCAGTTTTACATTTCCGTGCTCGCCGAAGCTTTCGGTTTCCGCATCGGTTTGGGGCTTGTACGTACTACTCTTATCTGATCTAATCTTATCTAATCTACTCTGTTGCATAAACGCCGCAGAAACGGAGGTTTTTGCAGCAGAAACGGGGGTTTCTGTAACAGAAACAGATTTTAAGGGCGCACTTAATAAAGCCGTTGGTTCATTTTCTTTTTTCAACAGCCAGTGTTTTGATTTATCAACCTTGTTCCTCGCAGTGACTTCGGAATAGTTCATCTGGATTTCAGCAGAGGTTATAACATTTTGTGACAAGAGATCCTTATCAATAAGATCTATATCCGCACAAAAATGTATGACTTGCAGCACAAAGCTTTTTTTGACCCACCTGTTTCCAATAGTCCTCACTATCAGAGAAGCGAGAGTATCTAAGGAAGCCTCCAGGTAATACCCGTTTTTGTAAACGAGTGTGATTATAATGTCATATATGGTCTGCCCGAGAGGGCCGTAGCTTTCGAGCAGATCCAATATGCGCCCGTCATCGTAGTAGTTAAGATATCTTTTGTAGTAGTCAAGCCCCGTTTTAGGGGGTCTGCCCATGGCTTTTATCCCTCCTTAAAACGGCAGGTCGCTGTCGCTTATGACCTCCTCGAAGTCGGAAAGCGCCGCAGTCTGAGGAGCAGGGGAGCTGACTGCCGAATTTGCAGTGGCTGATGCGGGAGCAGGCGGCGGACTGCTGTTTGCGTTCCTGCCGCTGTCACCGCAGAAATATGCATGATCTATGTATACCTCGGTAACATAATGCTTTACATCGGGATAACGCCTGTCATCATAATTTCTTGTCCTGAGAGTGCCCTCCACTGACATCATTTTGCCCTTGGAAAAATATCTGCTGATGAACTCGGCAGTCTGCCGCCATGCAATACAGCTTATAAAGTCTGCCTGTCGCTCGCCCTTTGCGTCCTTAAAGCCTCTGTCCACCGCAAGAGTAAAGCTGCAAGCGTAAATGTCGCTTGTTGTCTGTTTCAGTTCAGGATCGGCAGTGATGCGACCCAATAAGCAAACACGGTTCATATCGTTCCACCTCCGAGAATTTTTATTATTTCAAGCCCTGTCATTCGCTTTTCACAGAAGACGAAGTCAACGCCGTATTTCTGCTTTAAGGTAAACAGGATCTTAAAAAGCTGTTTTCCGCTTACCGCTTTCGGAGAGGTTTTAAGGCGGGGATTTATCCACCGCTGAACGTCCGAAAGGTCTTTTATGCCGCCGCCGTGCTCGCAAAGGATAATCAGCTTTATACCGTTTTCCTTGGCTCGCCTCAGCTCATTTGTAAAGCGCTCGTGCTGCTGACAGACATTGCCGCAAAGCTCCTGCAGATTCTGCTTGCGGTCGATTATAAGCCTCGGATTGTCAAGGCTCATGTAGTCGCCCACAAACAGCTTTGATGTGTAGTGCTTCACGCCTATTTCGTCAAAATAGCTCACGATCTGCTTTATTGCCCTTGCTTTTTCACGGGTATCAATCTGTATAGTCATTTCTGAACTCCTCCGATGTCAGCACCTTATCAAGCTTTTTCGTGAATTTGCAGTAATCGCAGTGTTCACACCTTTTCGGTTCCTCCGTCCCTGCCTTTATTGCTGCATATCTGCCGATGTTCGCTTTAACTATTTCCATTGCCGCATCAAGCTCTGCCCGGTCAAGGCTTATCACCTGCAGATCAGGCTCATTCTCCTTTGTTGCCGCCGCCAGAACAAAGGGGAGTGTTTCCCCCGTGTTCTGCCGCACGATCTCCTGATAGATCGCACCCTGGATATCATATCCCCATGCCTCATAAAAGCTGAGTCTGCCCCTGCCGTTTACATATATCGGAGAAAAATCCTTGACCACTTTAAGGTCAACAATGGTTTTGTGTTCTCTGTAGCTGTCGATCTTGATTTTTACAGGAACGCCCTCGATCTCTCCCACCATGATCTTCTGCTTTTCGCCGTCCATGGCCTTCATAAAAAAGCTGTCACGTTCTATGCGATTGATTATGTAATCAGCCTGGCAGAAATCAGATTTCAGATTGCCGTCCCGTTTGAATATCTCGGGATTTTTTGCTCTGAAAATATCAAGACTCCCCTCAAAATGAGCATCTACATATGAGCCGACAAGGAGAGCTGTTGACTTTTTGGACGAATAATCTTCCTTTATCTCAGCAAGAGCGGCTGCTTCGCACTTTTCAAAAGCTTTGAACTGCGATGCCCCCATATATTTCATGCTGTTTTCGGGCGAGAAATAATCCGTCTGAGTAATGTTGTGAGGTATCATAAATACGTCACCTCCATTTCGGAGCTGTCGGTAGTTCTCGTTGCAATGAACTGCACGCCCTTTTCCTTGCATTTTCCGTACAGCTTTTCACGATTCTCGGCACTGAGCTTTTCGGCACCGTCTATCAGAATTATCTGCAGATTGTTCGGCTTGCTCAGAGCTACATCAACACAAAGTTCCAGCTGCTCGCCCTCGGAGAGATTTGAAACAGGCAGTCCGTTGATAAGAGGTATTCCGTCTGCGACCGTAAAGCCCTCAATAGGTATGGAAGCACTTTCAAGTATCTTACCGGGGAGGCTGCGTGCAAGCTCTATCTTTTCCGTCAGCCTGTCCGATGCATCGGTAAGCTCTTTTACTTCTGCCTGCATATTCTTCATGCGATTGTACTCGTTAATATATTTTTTCATCTGCTCAGCATGTGCCGCCTGCTGTTCAAGATCAACAGTATCAATGGGATCCTTATCGGCATATTCATCAGCGATCCTGATATCCGAATCCAGCTTTGCCACGTTTTCGTTGTATCTGCTTTCCGCAAGTGCTATCTTATCCGCAAGTATGCCATCCAGAGATGCAAGCTTGTTCTCATCCGCAGCGATCTCAGCCTTCATACGCTCAATTGATTTAAGGATTGATTCACGCTGATTTGATATTGCAAGCTTTTCGGCAGCAATAGCAGATTCCTTTTCACCCTGAAAGCCTCTGATCTTGTTATTATAGCTTTCTTTGAAAGCCTTTGCACGCTGAATGCGGCTGTTGTGCTCCTTGGAAGCATTGATTTTTCTGTACGCTTCTGCAAGGTCAAAAGCCTCCCATTCTTCCGCATTGAAATGCTCGGGGATATCCTTTGCAATATCGGTAATAAACGCCTTCTGATTACGGATATCACGGTTTATATCCTGACGGCGTTTGAAATAATCGCCATTTTCGGACTGTATATCCGAAAGTACCTGTAATATGTTCTGGCTATAGTCAATCCCCTGGGGGATCTCTCCGAACTGCTCCCTTATCCAGTTAAGGTCCCAGGGGAATTCGATAAGATCAAGTATCGCCCTGTTCTGATCCTTCTTTGACATCTGAGTGAATGCCACCGGATCAAGCTGCAGGGGAGTGAATAGCTGCTTCAAGAAATTTTCGGGAGAAGATACCTCTTTGCCGCATTCCTTTACGGATTTGTAATCAGCCTGTTCACTGCGTTTCTTACGGTCAATGTATATTCCCGTGTCGGTCTCAACGATGATCTCCCCCTCTTTTTCTCCCTTGTGAATAATATAATCACGGGAGCTGCTGTTTGTAAGGGCATATCTGATAGAATCAATTACCGAAGTCTTTCCCGAACCGTTTGTACCTGTGATCTCAACAGATCTTCCGTCAAGCTCGGTTTCGGTAATTCCGAAAAGATTTTTTATCTTGATTTTAGTAGCTTTCATAATCATATCCTCCTGTTACAGTTCAATTCTTTCTGCGGGGCGGATATCCTCAGCTTCGCCCTCAACATGTACGCCCATCAGCACTTCGGGGCAATAAACTCTTGCGAAAAATGCCGATGCCCTGTATGCAAGCATAAGCTCGGGCATGTTCGTCCATTTGGGATTCTTCCCGAGCCAGCCCTCAGATCGTGCCATTTTCAGAGTAACTTCGGGTCCTTCTACCTTATCACCCGTATCAGCCCATACAGCGGAAAGATAGCATCCTCTTTCGTCCGTGCCCTTTGCACCTATATACACAGGCCGCACACTTCCCGGCTTGAATTTTCCGCAGCCTTCAATGAGAGCCTTGCAGGCCTGTCCGCTCCATGAGGGCTTACCCTTGACTACATAAAGATTCTGCATTACCATCATAGGCGATACACCCATTCTGTCAGCCATGTCAACGGCAATCGCACAGTCTGCGGGCTTATTTTTATAGTTATCCGGTATAATATCAGCTGTGGAAATTACCTTAGCAAGCTTGTAAGCCCTTGAAAAATCTGCAACAATATTTGCAGAGGGCTGATTTACCACATCGGACAAAGCACCGCTGCTATCTCTGACAGCAGCAAGCTGTGTTTCATTATTCGCATCCATTATAATTCCTCCATATCTTCAAAACTCATCTGCATATCGTCCTCAGGCACATCCTCCCACGGAACTCCTATATAATCAAGGACACGCCCCCAGCCGTATTCTGTGCCGTCATCATCCTTGCATACGTGGTACATCCAATATTCCCATGCTTTTGTATTGGATTCCCTCAGACGGTCAAATCTGTGTGGTCTTGGCTCCATATGAATTCCGAAGCCGCATATGTCGCAGCCCGTCCTTTGTGCCTTAGTCGTGTATAGGGTGCCGTCCGCTTTGCGTTCAATTGTGCCATAAATTTCAGGTACAGGTACGTGCAGATCCAACGCAAGCTGCAGAATATCCTGCCTGCTAAAAATTGCAAACGGAGCAGATCGGACGGTATCTTTGCCATAATAATTACAGCCATGTATTTTTAGTGCCTTCTCACGCCTTCCGCCTTCGGAAGCCATAAGCCCGAGAAATGGATAGCTGTTATGCTTTTTCGCCCAATCGTCGCATGGCTTTTCTTTCAGCCAATAGCAGCATTAAGAGCTTACCTTGAACGGAGGAATCATATAATTCACACCCTCGTTCTCATTTTCATATCCGCCGAAAAGGAGCAGCCATTTTTTAGGCAGCTTCATTCGGCTGTTTTTCTGCCATCCGCCGTACTCTCCCGTTTCACCTGTAATGATAGCGTGACGGATAGTTGCATTATTCTCGGTAGGATTCTGCAGATGCTCAATTTTCGCTGCCTTTTCCTTGCTGATTACGGGGAATCCGTATTCTTGCAGGATCCTGTGCTTTGTGTATGGCTTTTTGTTTTCGTCAACGGACGTTTTAAGCGGTATCACGCCAAGCTGCTTATGTATGTTTCTGACGCTTCTGTCCTCGATGCTCGATACAGATATAGCAGGGATATCTATACCGATGCTGCGGAGAAAAAGCAAAAGTGTTATGCTGTCGAGACCGCCCACCGATACATGGCAATTTGCGTAATAATCACCAACAGGAGATGTGATGGTGTTATAAAAATCCTTCGCCATAATAGCGGCATGGGACAATTTCGATTCATACGGAAGTTGCTGAAGCTGCAGGAATCGTTGGATATTCTCGTCGATGTGCTCCCGTTCCTTACGTTCAAGGACGTTCTCCTTATATTTCTTTGCACCGCTTCTGGGGATGATATCCTCTTCATCAATAAGAGAAAGCTGTTCCATTACTTCCTCCCGTCAAAGCCTCATAATCGCCCATAAGTATATCAATCTCCGCTTCCACACGGATAAGCTGATCATCAACGCAGCGGATATTTTCTTTTATATCGGATATCATCCTTTCAAACGCCAGCTCGGTATGAATAAGCTCAGCCGCTTCCTTCCGCAGCTCCTCTATCTTATTCCACACAGCCTCAGCTGCCATGGGAGAAAAGTTGTGTGGGGACTTGACATTATTCTCGGAAGGTGTTACAATTGGAGCAGGAATGTCAGTACAATTTTCCTGCTCAGAGCCTGTTTCGGTTGCCGCCGTTTCGGGCTCTTTCTTATTTCGATCAGCCATGTACGCCTCAATATCGGTGTCGGGTGTTACTTCGTAGCGATGTGCATCTTCATCATAATCCATGGAATGATCGTGCATTTCCTCATAAGTGGGGGCGTTATCGTTAAAAGCTTTCTCACCCTGTTCACTGTAAGCCTTGATTACGTTGTATACGCTGGACTTATCAACGCTGAACTTTTCAGCGATCTTATTTACCTTCATTCCGGAATTTCTCAAGGTGATTATCTCCCTCTTGATTTCTTCCGTCAATTTTACTGTAGGCATTTCCGCTTCCTCCTCATTTGTATTAGTGGGAATATCCCACCCTTTTGATCTGATGTTTGTAATCAGATTTATGATTGTATCGGGCATAACATCATGAGCGTTATATTTAAGGT
>JAEDMD010000077.1 GCA_016303195.1 Oscillospiraceae bacterium
ACCCTTTTTCAAAAGGGTTTCCCTCAATATCACGTGTAAAAACTTCTGTAAGAGTCCCCCCTTAATCAGATACCTTTATTCCGTAAGTATTTCGATGATGAACCATGCGAATTTCTGGGAATTCTCGTCGAACTGCATACCAACGCCGATACGGGTAAGTTCAGGTTCGGTAAGGATGCCAAAATCCTCGATAGGAGTGAACTTACTGAAAACTTCCTCGGCAGTTGCGGCATCGTCATTCCATGCACAGCAGGCTTTGGAATACTTGACATTATTGGCGGACAGAACATCATAGAGGTCATTATCATCATAAGTTCCGCCGTTGACTTTTGAAAGCATAGCGAAAGCAGAATTTTCCAGATCGCCGTTGCTGAGAAGCTCGGAAAGTCCTGAAGCCTTGCGTGTTGCATTTATCTTGTCGATGAGAGCATAACGCTCTTTTGCGGCAAGTTCATTTACGAGGGCGGTCTTGTCAACTGAGCCTTCCTTGTAGGAATTTAGTTTGTCTGCCAGCGCAAAAGCACCGTTTTCGCCTGTATATTCGCCTGCTTCATGAGCAGTGTTGAACAAAGCGGTAGTGCAGGTAATGCGGATGTCGTTGTAAGCTGAAACGCTTTCAGGACTGCAATACTTCTTGATCTCCTCGAAATTCGGTTCAAGTATGCCGAGAACATTGTCATACTTCTGGTTGCCGACACCTGTCATAAGGTAAGACTGGAATTCGCTGTCGATATCGCCTGATAAAGCCTTGTCGCCGCCGACGGAAGCCAGCTTGTCAGCCAGTTCAAAAGCGCCGTTTTCACCCACATAAATATGCTCAGCACGCTGTTTCTCCAGCCATTCCGAGAGATACTGCTGTTCCCAGCCCTTGATCTTATCAAGGAGAGAATCGTCCTTAGTTTCCTCTTTGAGCTTTTCGATAGCGTTCATGATCTCAGGATATTTGCCGTCCTTAGCCAGTTTTACAAGGCCGTCTGACATGGCATCGGAAACTGAGCGGAATTTTTCCTCTTTCAGCTTTGCGATATCGGCATCATCTTCTGGGAGAGCGCCGTAATATTCGAGAGCCTTGTCATATTTCTGCTCGCTCATTGCATTGTCGCCGCTGTTGATGGCATTTATGCATGAACTTGCATCAGTAACCATTTTTTGGAGGCTGTCATTTTTGATATCGGCAAACTTCTGAATAGTTGCCTCAGCCTTTCCGAAAGCGGTCGAACCGCTGAGAAATCCCGATTCAGCGTCGAAAATGATAGTTTTTATCTCATCAGTGATCTTTTCATCAGCTGACAGCTTGTCGAATTTATTGATGAGGGTCACAGCCTTTTCGTACTTGCCCTTTTCGAGGTAAGATCGGACAGTGCTGCCGTTGAAAAGTCCCACAAGGAAAACGATAAGCAGAATCAATTGCAGGACGGCTGTTCCCATAAGAATGAAATGCTTTGGTTTAAGATTATTCATAGTTCAGCTCATTTCTTTCTATTGGCATTTTCGGTCACATCACATTTGTGAAATAGAACGTAAGTCCGGCTATACCGCCGAGTATAGCCACAAGGAGAACGATCGTGCCGAAAACAGCAGATTTCTCTTTTTTTATTTTTTCAGCCTTCGGAGGAGGAGAGGGGGCTGTGATATTTTCGTCTGACCTGTCATTGATAGCATCGAGTATCAATTGTTCAATATCGCCCTCGAAGGCATTTTTTCTCATGTTTTTCATATTTCACCTGCATTCATAGTGAAAATATTTGTTACAGCAGAATTATCCTTCCGACGATATTAGCCGCAAGAAGAACGACATTGACCACAACAAGAGCCGTAGTCAGTTTTTTGCCGCTTCCGCCCATTCCGAAAGAGTCCATAAGGTCATCTCTGCTGCCACGGACAAGTGACGGCGAAGGCGGAGTTTTAGATCGGGACGGAGTGACAACAGTCGATGTTATGCGTTCCGCAGGGGATATTTCAGGTTCTGAACGTCTTGGAGGCTGCTGCTGATTCGGAACAGAAACAGTTACAGAAGCCTCATTTTTCTTGGCATTGCATATACAGCAATACTGTTCATGGTCTTCATTATATGTTTCACATTTATTACAAATCCACATATTTTACTCCTAATCAAAATCGTCTGCGATCTTCAGAGCAGTGGGGCGCTTGGGAGCGGTCTTTTTAGCATAAAGGCTGTCATCCTCAAGGGCTTTGATAGCCGTAAGCACTTCACGCATCGAAGGTCTTTCAGCAGGCAGTTTTTTTAGCATATAAGACAGAAGCACCTTGAATTTCGGAGGGATGTTCTTGTTGATGAGAAGGTCTGCATCGTTGAGAACAGCCTCATAAACGTAGTCGTATTCGCTGTCGAATTTCGGCATTTCGCCGCTGAGTATCTGATGGAAAACGATACCCATAGCAAAAACGTCTATTTTTGGCGTAAGCTCGGACGGCTCATCGATCATAGCGAGGAAAGTCTCAGGGGCTAAATAGACGAAATCGCACTGCATCTCGTCACCGCTTGGGGGATCGTCAGCAATGAAGCTGGCATCAAAATCAATGATCTTGATCGTATAATAGCCTGATTTTGTCTTTTTCAGCAGAAGATTATCCAGTTTTACGTCAGCATGGACAACATTATTGTCCGCCAGCTTTGAGAAACTGTTAGCGAGAACTTTCATGAGTATGAGCTTATGTTCCATGTCAAAGTAGCTGATAGCCTTGCAGTCAACGGATATCTCGTCAACTTTGTCGGTGACGAGGTAGTAGTGGCTTCCGTCTCTGAAAAGGTCAATGGGCGGAACGAGATTGCCGTTCTGGGACTGCCTTATGCGTTTGTAGATAAGCTCTTTTTTCTCCAGCCATTCTTCGCACTGTCTTATTTTTTTCTGTCGTATCTCACGGCTGATGTCGATGGAATCGAGGGGATAGACAGGGTTGAGAAATTCTTTTATAAAATAGTCTTTGTCATTTTTTCGGCAGAATCCCCATTTGGAGAATCCGCTCTTATTGCTGGTCATTGGCTGTAAGAGCGTATATTTGCCGATATTGTGCGGGACAAATTCGTCCTTTTTTATAGTAATAGATAATGTACCCACAGCCATCACCGCCTATAATAGCTGAGTTTGTAGCTGCCCCAGAGGGACAGGAGTTCTTTTTCTGTTGTGTCTTCAGTGATCCTGCTCATATATTTACTTGTGAGGTATTCAAATCTCTCCTTATAGTATTTTTTACAGTCTGCGAAGGAAGAAAATCCGAACAGAGCTGCACATATACAAAAATCATCACCTGTAACGGGGCATATGGCATCAACGAGAGCCTTTTCCCATTTTTCGGCGGAATCAGCTTCAAAGAGAGTGCTGAGGAGCAAATGCTCAAACTCCATAGGGGAGGAGAGATAGTCGAAAGCACCGTCGGTTGAAGTGATTATCATGATAGGTTTATCGAGTATAAGACACTCGGAATTGATACGGAAATCGCCGTCAGCGTGGATAACATTTGACATTCTTCCGTCGCTTCTGAGGTTTGAGAAAGCGTCCTCATCGGTCTTGAGGTCATCTTTGGTGACCTGACAAAGACCGTCAGCGTCGAGGAAATAGCCGCGGGAATCGCCTGCCCAGAGGTATTCGCAGACCATACGGCTGTTATCGTTATTTTTGATAACAGCGATGGCAGCAGTGGTAGGGAGAGACTTGAAAAGGTCTCCTCCCATCATAGCTGCGCTGTCGCTATCGACAGCAGATTTTATCCTCTGAAAGGCTTCCTTCATCCTGTCCTGCAAATTCAGGCAGTCTGAACCGTCGAATCGGAATAGCTTTTCACCGTAGAATTCATCAGTAATACACGCAGCAGCCCGTGAAGCGATACGAGCGCCTGTTTTATTGTTGGCCTTGGGATATTTTCTTGCGCCCATTCCTCCGCATCCGTCAAAAACAGCAATATAGCCTACATCAGTGCTGTCAAAGGAATAGGAATAGCAATCCTCGCCGAGGCCGTCTATTTTTTCACGTTCAGCACAAATGACTGCTGTAACGCCTTTTGTTTTTATCTTTATCTCATTCTTCTCATTTTTCATATACTGTATGCAATAGCGTCAATTATCTGCTTGTAGTTAACTTCTTCGAGACCTTTTCCTGCCTCGGACATATAATGGATGACGTTGTCCCATGAATTTCTGATCTCATTCCACCACGGAAGATCGGGAGTAAAGAGGATAAGGCGCTTGGAATTGTAGTCCATATAGCCTGTATTGTCCTTATCGCCCCACCACTGAGTAAGCTCGTTGAAATCCTTAGCCATTTTCTTCGGATAATTCTCAGCGGACTTGCCGAATCCAAGTTCATGGGCAGGGGCATCAGACCAGACAACTATGAGCTGACGTTTTTTCAGACCTTCGGTGTTCCATTTGGAGCGGATAGCATAAGCAAGGGCTTCAAGACCGTCCTCAGGATCGTCACCACCGCCGAAAGCGGTGATGGAATTTATAGTTTCGTTAAAGATCTCGGTATCTTCGGGAAGATTGAAGAAATCGGTCTTGAGCATAGCATTTTCGCCGTCAGCAAGGTAATCACGGAAAGTAATAACCTTAATGCGGAGATCCTGGATTATCTTGCCTTTTTGTCCCATCATAGTCTCGATGTCTTTGTGGAGGTTGAGTGCATTTTTCTTTACGATGTCGATAAGATCGCCCATACTGCCGGTAGCATCGATTACAAAAACTATATCAACATTGTACTTCATTTTATAATTAGAACCCATAGTGTATCATTCCTTTCAGTCATCAAAATCGTCAGCAGCAGTAAAATGAGGATTTACCGCAGGTTTTGCAAATCCCGAACCCTTGACTTTTATAACGAGATTAGCAGGTGCTTTGACCACCTTCGGCTCGTGTTTTTTCTCAGCAACAGGAGCAACTGCCTTTTTAGGAGCGGCAGGCTCAGCCTTTTTCTCAGCAACAGGAGCAACCGCCTTTTTAGGAGCGGCAGGCTCAGCCTTTTTCTCGGCAACAGGAACAACTGCCTTTTTAGGAGCGGCAGGCTCAGCCTTTTTCTCGGCAACGGGAGCAACCGCTTTTTTAGGAGCGGCAGGCTCAGCCTTTTTCTCAGCAACGGGAGCATCCGCTTTTTTAGGAGCGGCAGGCTCAGCCTTTTTCTCGGCAACGGGAGCAACCGCCTTTTTAGGAGCGGCAGATTCAGCCTTTTTCTCGGCAACAGGAGCAACTGCCTTTTTAGGAGCAGTTGATTCTGTTTTCTTTTCCTCCTTAGCAGGAGATTTCCCCTGCCGTTTGAGTATCATTGCTTCGTCATATCGTGAAGCTACACGATTTTTGCATTTAGGGCAGAAAATTGTATCCTCCTCCAGAAATTCACCGCAAAGGGGACAAGGTCTGCTTCTGAGGATCGGAGCGTTAAGATAGCTGTATTTGGCAGGTCTTGCTTTGGATGGCGTATTTCCTGCTGTATGTGAATCGCCTGAGGCAGCCTCTATAATAGCTCTTTCCGCAGGGCTTACAGCATCCCTGTGATTTTCGGGAGCAGATGCATTCTCATTTATATCAGCGGCTTCATTTTTAGACGGAACATTTTTGTTTCTTTTTAAAAAGGGCATATCGTCCACACTCCTTTTTGTCACAACATGGAATTATTAAAATGATTTTACAAATCATACGGTTAGACCCCATGTATATTATCTATAATATCATTTTAACTCATATCACAAAATAAGTCAATTATAAACACAAAAAATTAGCGTTTTACAGCAAAATATAGCAAAACACACAATAATATATATTGCAAATTGTGCATTATGTCCTGCAATAGAAAGGGCGCATATAATGCGCCCTTACACTCTTATATATGACATCCGCACATCATGCACAGATATCGGCATATCTTTCTGATCCGAGGATCTTGTTCATGACCGCTTCGGGAGATGCCTCACCGCCTATGACCATGTCGAAGATCGAAGGTGTATAGCCTGATACCAGAGCTGCGCCGGTTTCGGACTTGGTAACAGGGATAGCGTCGCTTCTTGAATTCACGTTCCAGAAGATGATCTCAGGCAGTATATAGCCGTTTTCGGCAAAGAGCTGTCTCATCTTGATGAACATAGGCTGGTCGTTGCCGCCGTAGATACAGTAGTCAAACTGCATATCTGAGATTATGTACAGCTTTGCAGGCATTTCGTTCTGCTTTGCGTTATTTCTCATGGCGGTATCGAGCAGGAGCAGGAATACAGCTTCAAGGTTAGTATTTGCGACCTCGTTGAAGGTATTGCAGTACTTTGCCTTTTCCACGATATCATTGCCCTTTATTTCCACCAGTTGTGGATGCTCAGAGAAAGTGATGAAGTGGTTTGCGAAAGCGCCTGTTGAATGCTCAGCAAAGTAGATACCAAGTGACAGAGCTGCATCTATGGGGCGTATCGCACCTTGTGGAGCGCAGGTCATAGAGCCTGAACCGTCGATGACAGCTATTGCGTTTTCGTTCTTTGAAGCAGTCAGGTCAGGGAGGTTATTCCATGAAACGTCCAGAGACTTCTTTTCTTCGTCGCTGATATTTCGGTTGAGAGCGGCACGGATGATATCATAAGGGTAAAGTCTGCCTGTATTGATCTTAGCCTCGCCCTTTTCTACCTTATTGATGAACTCGCCGTATCTTTCGCCGTCATTGCGGATGAAAGCCTGTCTGTACTTGAACATTGCACATGATGGCTGGATCTCGTAGTTGAAGGTATAGTCACGCTCACGGAGACGGTTTTCCAATATATCGGTATACTTTCTCAGAGCGGAGAGAGTCTTTCTGTATTCGGGTTCGCTCATGCCCAGAAGCTGAGCGAGATGTCTGCCCATGTTTCTTGTTTCCTTTGAGGAAGCGTTTGCGGAAGGCATCCACTTAGCAAGCAGAGAAGCCTTTTCACCGTTTGCCATAGCCTTCTTGTCCTCGTCGAGACGGGACTTTACAGCCTTTACAGCATCCTTTTCAAGGGCAGTGCCGAGGAGGACGCAGAGGTCATCGTATCTGCCGTATTCTGCAAAAAGAGGTATATTCTTTCTTACAGCGTCGGGAGGGATATTGACCAGTGCGGAAACGGCACAGCGGAAGAAACGTCTTTCGCCGAGACCTCCACGGGCATCACGGGCAAAGAAGACTATCTTCATTGTCTTGTCGGGATCTTCTGCGAAAGCTCTTGTTACGGTATCAGCGATATCTTGCGGCTTAGCGTTACGCATAGCTCCTGCCTTGAAGAACATATCGAGACAGTATGATTCGGATGAACGGTAAGCAGTACCGCCGTTTTCGGTGTGTGTGAGGTTGGTAGTCTTCTTCATTGCATCGAGAAAATTTAACATAAGATAGCTCCTTTCAAGTCAGCGCAAATTTTAATGAATTAAATAATAATAAAAAACCAATTAAAAATTTCTGCTGTATCTGACTTAATGGTAAACAAGGCACATCTGTTATCGGATCATGATAATGAATGATTGCTGTTTGTGCCTTTATTATGATTTTTGTTTTACCCAAGACACATTTGTTATCTTAAAAGGATAATGCACTCTGCTGCTGGTGTCTTAATGGTAGGAGGCTCGGAAGTGGTTTTGAGCGAGCCAAAGAAAAAAGAATTAAAAATAAACAAGGCACATTTTATCTGGAAAGGATAAACATGATTGCCGTATGTGCCTTTATTCCGTACCGAAGCACGGGAATACGCATTTTACACGGCTCGTGGCGTAATAAACCACTTCTTAAAAACAATTCATAAAAAAATTATGCTGGAAGAGCCGTAAGTCGGCATCGGGTACAGATCATATATGTATCAGATGCCTTTCAGTTCGGGAACACGGCTCGCTATCCTATCAGCCCCCATCATAGACGAGGAATCTGAGCCCCTATGGATAAAAACTGCTGTATGAGCCGTATACAAGATGCTTTATTGGTGTGTCATACCAAATGAATAAAAAAAGTGGAGACATTGTTTGCTGTGAGCATCTCTTTCAGGTGTTTCCCTGACTGTGATTATAGTATATCACAGGATATGGAAAAAATCATATAAAAAAATCTGCGAACATAATCAGAGGAAAAATATAAAGCACGAAAATCAATTTTCAAAATAATTCAGCGGATGTAAAAAATTGTAGGGACGGCCATTGGCCGTCCTCAGCTTGTCGAAAAAGTCATATTTTATTAAGGGGACGCCCTCTCGTGCAGGGCGTCCCCTCTCCAAAAACAGTCCACCGGACTGTTTTTGAATTCACCCCTTGCGGAGCGTTTTCAGGCTATATGTGGGGCTTTGCCCCAACCTAACAGGTCCGTCCCCTCTGTCAGCTA
>JAEDMD010000078.1 GCA_016303195.1 Oscillospiraceae bacterium
ATAATTTACAGTTCATATGAGCGACATTTTTCAAAAATTGCCGAGAAAGCAGGCGAGTATTTTCACCGTATAGCCGAGGAAACAGGCGAAGCTGACATGAAAGTCACTGTTTCGGGCTCAGCAGGAATGGGACTTGCAGAATACCTCGGAGTCGGCTTCGAGCAGGAGGTTTTCTCCACAAGAACTGCCGTTAATGCACTTGCACCGAACACCGATGCAGTTATAGAACTTGGCGGTGAGGATGCGAAGATATTGTTCCTGACAGGCGGATTTGAAGCACGAATGAACGGAAGCTGTGCAGGCGGAACAGGTGCATTCATCGACCAGATGGCAGTGCTTATCGGTACAACTCCGACCGAACTGAACGAACTTGCGAAGCAGGCGGACAAGATATACACCATCGCTTCAAGATGCGGAGTTTTTGCAAAATCCGACATTCAGCCGCTTCTGAATCAGGGAGCCGGCTTCCCGAATATAGCGGCAAGTATCCTTAAAGCTGTTGTTAACCAGACTGTCGGCGGACTTGCTCAGGGAAGGGAAATAAAGGGAAATATCCTTTATCTCGGCGGCCCACTGACTTATTTTGACCAGCTGAGACTGAGTTTTGACGAAACACTCGCATTAAAGGGCGCTTGCCCCGAAAATTCCCTGTATTTCGTTGCGATAGGTGCGGCATTGCAGGGAGGGGAGAAAACTCACAGCCTTGCTGAACTTGCGGAAAAATCGGAAAGATATATGGGCAACGGTTCATATATGTCCGCACGTCCGCTGTTCAGAACGCAGGAGGAATATGACAGCTTTACTGCCCGTCACAAGAGCAATTCAGCGAATATTAAATATATCGACAGACCCGATGGCAGGATGTACCTCGGTATCGATGCAGGCTCGACAACCATAAAAGCCGTTGTAACCGATGAAAACGGCAATATCCTCGACTCTATGTACCGCTCAAACAAAGGAAATCCTGTTCCTGCGGTCAAGGAATATCTTGAGGAGCTTTACAGAAAATTCCCCGATATTACATTCAGCGGCTCGGCTGTAACAGGCTATGGCGAGGACATCATCAAAAATGCTTTCGGCATCGATATCGGAATAGTTGAAACAATTGCTCACTATACCGCCGCAAAGAAATTTCGCCCTGATGTGGATTTTATCATAGATATCGGCGGTCAGGACATCAAATGCTTCAAGATACACAACAGCGCCATCGACAATATTTTCCTGAATGAAGCCTGTTCATCGGGATGCGGTTCATTCCTTCAGACATTTGCTGAGGCTCTTGGCTATAATATTGCTGATTTCTCGAAGCTGGGACTTTTCGCAGACAAGCCTGTTGACCTCGGCTCACGCTGTACAGTTTTCATGAACAGCTCAGTAAAGCAGGCACAGAAAGACGGTGCATCCATTGAAAATATTTCCGCAGGACTTTCCATGAGTGTAGTCAAGAATGCGCTGTATAAGGTCATTCGATGCGGAAATGCCGCTTCTCTTGGCGAAAATATCGTTGTACAGGGAGGAACGTTCCTCAATGATGCTGTTCTCAGGGCATTTGAACAGGAACTTGATACAGAAGTAGTACGTCCCGAAATTTCGGGAATTATGGGCGCTTACGGTGCGGCTCTTTATGCGGCTGAAAAGCATAGGGGAGAGAGCAGTGTCATCAGCCGTGAGAAGCTGGAAAAGTTCACACATTCAGTTAAAACCATCACTTGCAAGGGATGCAGTAATCACTGCCGTCTCACAATAAATACATTTGCCGACGGAAAGCGATATATCGCAGGAAATCGTTGTGACCGCCCCACAAGCAAAGGCGGCAGGCGAGAGATACATGACCTGTACGAATACAAGCGCAGGATACTCAGAAAATACCGTCAGAACAAGCGTGATGACAGTAAGCTGACTGTCGGTATACCGATGGCTCTGAATATGTTTGAGCTTCTTCCGTTCTGGCATACCCTGTTCACAAGCCTCGGCTTCAATGTGGCAGTTTCGGGAGATTCCACCCGTGATACGTTTATTTCCGGACAGCACACCATTCCGTCCGATACGATATGCTATCCTGCAAAACTTCTTCACGGTCACATGGAATCACTTCTGAAAATGCAGCCTGACATTATTTTCTATCCATGCATGAGTTACAATGTTGATGAGGGAAACGGCGATAATCACTACAACTGCCCTGTTGTTGCCTATTATCCCGAAGTTGCGAATGTCAATATCAAGGCGCTCCACGAAGTTGAGTATATCCATGATTTTGTCGGCATCCATAACAAAAAAGCCTTCCCTGCAAAATTTGTGCAGATAATGAAAGAACACGGCCTGCATTTCACCAGAAAGCAGGTAAAAACAGCTATGGATGCGGCTTTCCATGAGTACGGCAGGTACATGGGAGCTATCTCTCACAAAGCTGATGAATATATGAGATACGCAAAGGAAAACAGCTTGCCTATAATCGTTCTTGCAGGCAGACCGTACCACCTTGACCCCGAAGTCAATCACGGCCTTGACAGGCTTATCTGCGAGCTGGGGGCAGTTGTTGTCACCGAGGACAGCGTTTACAGCAACGAGGACAAATTCCGTACAACCGTGCTGAATCAGTGGACATACCATTCAAGGCTGTATCTTGCGGCAAAGTATGTTGCCGAGCGCCCGGCGTCAGACAGGATGAATCTTGTTCAGTTCGTCTCATTCGGATGCGGAGTTGACGCTATCACATCCGATGAAGTCAGGGGAATACTGGAAGATTCGGGCAAGATATATACTCAGATAAAAATCGATGAGGTCACAAACACAGGTGCTGCACGAATAAGACTGAGAAGTCTGTTTGCGGCGGCAGGACTGGAAAATGAAAGGAATGATACGGATGGCAACAAATGAGATCTATCCCGAATTTACGGAGAAAATGAAGAAAACTCATACCATACTCATCCCAAATGCGCTTCCTGTGCATTTCAGCCTGATGGGTTCAGTGTTCCGTGATGCAGGATATAAAGTTAAATTCCTTGATTATTCGGGACAAAAGGTCATAGACACGGGGCTGAAATATGTCCATAACGATGCCTGTTATCCTGCCATCGTAGTTATCGGACAGCTTATATATGCCATAGAATCGGGAGATTTCGACCCTCATAAGACTGCACTTATGCTTTATCAGACAGGCGGAGGATGCCGAGCTTCAAACTATGTGCATATGCTGAGAAAAGCGCTGAAAAAGGCGGGTTATGAGTATGTGCCCGTTGTTTCCGTAAACTTTGGAGGTATCGAGAAAAACAGCGGTTTCAAGATAACAGCGATGATGTTCCTGAAAGGCCTTATCACATGGCTTTACGGCGATTTTATAATGCTTCTCCGCAATCAGGTCATGCCATACGAAAAGGTGCAGGGCACATCCTCAAAGATAATGGAAAAGTGGAGAAAGCGCCTTACAGACCAGATACGCCGTAATAAAGGACTGACCAGAACGGCGATACGTGAAAATTTCTATGCGATCGCCAAGGATTACGCAAGAGTGCCGATCTACCGCACTGCAAAGCCTAAAGTCGGTATTGTTGGCGAGCTTTATGTAAAATATGCTGACTTTGGCAACGATCATCTGCTCGATTTCCTTGTTGAGCAGGGAGCAGAGGTCATGGTTCCCGGAATACTGGGATTTGCGCTGTACAGCCTGAATATCGGCATGGAGAACAACAGGCTTTACGGTGACAAGAAGGGCGTAATGTTCAGCCGACTTGCCGTTGCATATGTCGAATCGCTTGAAAAGACCATGCTCAGCGTTCTGGAGGATTTCCCTCAGTTCCGCAAGCCTGTGCCGTTTCCCGAACTGAAAAAGCTGGGCGAGAATACCATAAGCTGTGGTGTGTGCATGGGCGAAGGATGGCTTCTTACTGCGGAAATGGCGGAGCTTATCGAAAAGGGATACAGCAACATTGTGTGCGTACAGCCGTTCGGATGCCTGCCGAATCATATTGTCGGCAAGGGCATGATAAGAGCAATGACGGAGCGCTATTCCAATGCAAATATTTGCGCCATCGACTACGATGCAGGTTCATCACGTGTAAATCAGCAGAACCGCATCAAGCTGATGCTGTCACTGGCAAGGGAACAGATGAGAAAAGGCGCTATCGGTGTAAATACATAATATCGAGTTTTATCGCAGTATTTGGCGGATATTCCGATTATTTTCAGAATATCCGCTGTTATTTTTAGCTGAAATACTTGAAATCATTATTATTATATGCTATAATATTATTACTATTTTACAACAACTTCTGACGGAGGTATTTATGGATATAAAAAAGCTGATATCAAAAATGACGATCGAAGAAAAGGCTTCCATGCTGTCGGGAGCTGATTTCTGGCATACAAAGGCCGTGGAGAGACTTGGAATACCGCAGATGATGGTAAGTGACGGCCCTCACGGTCTCCGCAAGCAGAGAGTTGACGATGAGACAGCAGGTGTGAACCAGAGTATACAGGCTGTTTGTTTTCCTGCCGCCTGCGCCCTTGCCTGCTCATTTGACCGTGACCTGATATTCCGCCTCGGACAGGCTCTCGGAAACGAGTGTCAGGCTGAAAATGTCGGAGTTATCCTCGGCCCGGGTGCAAATATAAAGCGTTCGCCTCTTTGCGGACGAAATTTCGAGTACTTCTCGGAAGACCCATACCTCGCTTCAAATATTGCCGCAAGCCATATCAAGGGCGTACAGAGCAGAAAGGTCGGGTCAAGCCTGAAGCATTTTGCCTGCAATAATCAGGAGAACCGCAGAATGAGCGTAAGCGAGGAGATCGACGAGAGAACTCTCCATGAGATATACCTTGCCGCTTTTGAATATGCGATCCGTGAGGCAAAGCCGTGGACAGTGATGTGTTCATATAACAGGATAAACGGCGAATATTCCTCAGAAAACAAGTATCTGCTCACAGACGTTCTCCGTGACAAATGGGGCTATGAGGGCCTTGTTGTAAGCGACTGGGGAGCAGTAAATGACCGTCCGAAGGGAGTTGCGGCAGGACTTGATCTGGAAATGCCATCCAGCGGCGGAGTTAACGATAAGAAGATAGTAGAAGCTGTCAAGAACGGCAAGCTGTCAAAAGCAGACCTTGATAAAGCCTGCGAGCGTGTTCTTACTCTTGTTGACAATTACCTCAAGGGCAGGGAAGAAGCACCTGTATGGGACAAGAATGCCGATCATGAGCTTGCGGCTGAGATCGCATCACAGTGCATGGTACTGCTGAAAAATGATGACAGAGTGCTTCCGCTTTCACGAAATAAAAAGATAGCATTCATAGGAAAATTTGCTAAGCAGCCACGTTTTCAGGGCAGCGGAAGTTCATTCATAAATGCACTTAAAGTTACTGATGCGCTTTCATCTGCGGAAAAATATGCAGATGTTTCATACGCTCAGGGCTACCGCACTGAGGACGATGTAATCGACGGCAGACTTATCACTGAAGCTGTTGAACTGGCAAAAAACAGCGATGTTGCAGTTATTTTTGCAGGCCTTACCGATCTGTTCGAGTGTGAGGGCTATGACAGAAAGCACATGGGAATGCCTGAGTGTCAGAATGAGCTTATCAGGCGTGTTGCCGCAGTTCAGCCGAATACCGTGGTGGTACTCCACAATGGTTCACCTGTCGAAATGCCGTGGATAGAGAACGTCAAGGGAATCCTTGAAGTATACCTCGGAGGCGAGGGTGTCGGCGAAGCAGTATGTGACGTTCTGTTCGGCAAGGTCAATCCAAGCGGAAAACTGGCTGAAACTTTCCCGAAAAAACTGTCGGACAATCCGTCTTATCTGAATTTCCCCGGTGAGGGCGATTTCGTAAGATACAGCGAGGGCATTTTCGTCGGCTACCGCTACTATGACAAAAAGGAAATGGAAGTTCAGTTCCCGTTCGGACACGGACTTTCTTATACAACATTTGCATACAGCGACCTTAAACTTTATGCTAAGAGCATCACCGACAAGGACACACTGACTGTTTCGGTGACTGTCAAGAATACAGGTCATGTTGCAGGCAGGGAAGTAGTCCAGCTTTATGTAAGAGACTGCGAAAGCACAGTTATCCGCCCTGTCAAGGAACTGAAAGGCTTTGAGAAGATCGAGCTTGCTCCCGGTGAGTCAAAGGTGATCGTGTTCACACTTGAAAGAAATGCATTCGCATTTTACAGTGACAAGATCCATGACTGGTTCGTGGAGAGCGGTGATTTCGAGGTGATGATAGGCAGTTCTTCAAGAGATATCAAGCTGTCATCAGTGATCCATGTGGAATCCGATGACAAGATGCCTTTTGTTTGTACTCCTAATACAACGATGGGAGATGTTTTTGCACTGGAGAACGGCGCAAAGTATCTTGAAAAGCTCGTTGGAAGTTTCGCTGAAAGTCTCAGCACAGAAAGTGAAAACAATGACATGGGAGAGGCTACAAAGCTGATGATGGAAGCACAGCTTCGTGACAATCCGCTCCGTGTGATGATAAGTTTTTCCGACGGTAACTTCAATCATGAAGATATTGCGGAGATATGCGACAAGATCAACAATGATCTGAATAAGAAATAATAGGTAAGAAATATTAACTGTAATGCAGAGTTGACAGCCATTATATAAAAAAACAATGAGGTGAATGATATGCTGAGAAGCAGAGGAATAATCAAAGGAGTAAATTTAGGCGGTTGGATGTCACAATGTGATTACAGTCAGGAAAGACTTGATAATTTCATCAAAGAGAGTGACATCGAAAAGATCGCATCATGGGGATTTGACCATGTCCGCCTCCCTGTGGACTACAACATCCTCCAGAATAGGGACGGTTCTCCGATAGAGAGCGGATACAGCAGGATAGACAATGTGGTGGAGCTTTGCAGAAAGTATGACCTGAAACTGATACTTGACCTTCACAAGACCGCAGGTTTTTCCTTTGACTACGGCGAGGAGGAAAGCGGATTCTTCGACAATGAGCATTATCAGGAACTTTTCTATCAGTTCTGGGAGGAAATGGCAAGAAGATACGGTCATGACACAGATAATATCGTTCTGGAACTTCTCAACGAGGTAACAGATGCTGAATTTATAGACAAGTGGAATGAAATAATCCGCAAGTGCATGGCAAGAATCCGTGCAGTTGCTCCTGATGTGATAGTTCTTGTGGGAAGCTACCGCAACAATTCTGCGGACACAGTGCAGTTTCTTGAAGCACCTTATGACGACAAGGTTGTGTACAATTTCCACTGCTATGAACCGCTGAAATTCACCCATCAGGGTGCAACATGGACTCCCGACATCAAGCCTGAGGAGCGCATGGCATTCGAGGACAGTGTGACATCTGAGGAATATTTTGAGGAGCTTTTCTCAACAGCCATCGCAAAGGCAAAGGAACACGGAACTACTCTCTACTGCGGCGAATACGGAGTTATCGACGTTGTAGGCGCAGAGGATTCGCTGAAATGGTTCAAGGTAATAAACAAGGTCTTTGAAAAGTACGGAATTTCACGTTCTGTATGGACATACAAGGAAATGGATTTCGGCATCGCTGACAGCAAATACGATGGCACAAGAGAAGAACTTATAAAATATCTTTGATTTAGAATAAAGCGGAACAGGTGGGATAGGTATGTATTGTTTCAGAATAGCAAAGGCAGGAAATGGCGAAAGATTCGTCACTTCAACGGCGGACACCGAAAGCAGGAAAGCCCTGCTTAAAGGAATAAAAAAGCAGGTTTCGGGGCAGTTTGCGATAATTGCGGCTGATGGATATGCAGAAATGTATTATTTCGGCGATGAACCTGAAAACGCAGAGAAATATCTTTCGGATGCCGCAGATAATGCCGAAATTGAACAATACAGCGGAAAATCAGCACTTGTACATCTTCTCGGCAATTCATCCGAAATCGCTTCAGAAATTGAAACAGCTTTCAATGAAAGTAAGGCATTGGATGTAAGCGGATTTGATGTGAACACAGTATTGCAGGCGGCAATGGGATTTTCAAAACGTGATTTTGCAGAAAACCGCACACAAGCGGCATCCGATGAAGCGGATGAAACGCTGAAAAAGCTGGCAATGCACAGTTTCAGACCGTTTACCGAACGTGTTCGTGAAGAATTATCGGCAATGTCCCTTGAAGCATTGATAAAGCGTTTCAGAGAGGACATGGATGCTGAGCAGTTCTGCGCTGTTCTGGAAAGTATGAAAAAACTGATCGGAAAATAAAAAATCAGCCATAAGGGATGTAATTATCGGGGGCAAAATTT
>JAEDMD010000079.1 GCA_016303195.1 Oscillospiraceae bacterium
ATCCCTTTGGAAACCCGATGTTTGAGTTTCAGGCTTGATTCAAACTTTTTTAACATGGTGATATATAATATTAATATGCAGTCAGCATATGTATATATATAATAAAAGTGAGAGTTTTGCTTTGCTGTTTCGTCTAATAAGTAAGAAGAAAAAAATACGGCGATCCGCTATCCTGACGGATATCTGCACAGCGAAAAGCCGAACTGACATTTCCGAGGAGGTATCATTATGAAAAAGGCGAAATTCTTATCAGCATTTCTCTCCCTGACATTAAGCATGACATCATTTGCGGCTGTTCCCGTGACATCATATGCCGCTGAAAACGATCCGACACCTGTCACAGTCACTGCCACGACCACCGCACCGATAATGACCACAACTGCCGCTGATATCGGCCAGATGGCTGACTATCAGGCAAAGGTAAAATTCTCATTCATCGACAACCATACTTATATCCCCGTTGAAGGGCTTGACGTTAAACTCATTGACAGCAGCGGCAATGAAGTACTCAGCTTCAATACCACAGAAACTCCCGAAATAATGGCGGATATCAGCTATCGTGCAAGTTCTTCCACAAGTGCAAGGTATACTCTTGAAGTAAACGGCATCACTCGGCAGTACAAGCCGAATAATAATTTTACCGTTTAATTATCCCCTATTAACAACGGCACTACACTCGATTACACCATCAGGCTTGAACATACCACGGATACAGGTTACAGTTCTCCGTATATTCCCGATGACCCGTCATTCTGCTTCAATACCACCACATTTTACAGAGACATGGGCGATAATATCGTTATACCGTTCTCCAATACCGACGATGCGGACGTTTCCGCTTCGATCGACAATCAGGATATAGAGATCGTCAGTGTCAGCACAAAAAATATCATTCTCAAAGCAAGCGAAAGCGGAAGCGGCGTTCTCACTGTTGAATCCGAAAACGGCAGGAAAATAACCGCAGATATCATCATACGTTCGGCTTCCGCTCCTGTAACAGGCACAGGAACGACTACAAAGCCTGTAACAACTACCACTACAACAACATCAGCTACTAATGAGCTTTTCCACTGTTCAAGCTGTGACAGGGATGTTCCGTGGGATGAAAGAGTTTCGGGCCCGTTAGGTGTGGAGGTTTGCAGAGAATGCTATGAGACTAAGCACATCTATCTCGGCACTACAACTTCTCCTTATATTGTAACATGAACAACAACATCACCTGTTAAAACTACTTCAACTACAACCGCAACAGGCAAAAACGGTGAGATCCTTGATGAAAACGGAAACATCCTGATAGTTAACGGCACATCAGCAGTAGTATCTCAGGCTGTTCATACAACTACAACACTTCCCCACACAATAACAACCACCACAACTGCCGATACACCTGTAAAGGGCGATTCCAACTGTGACGGCCAGGTAAGCATGGCTGATGCAGTCATCGTCATGCAGTCTATCGCAAATCCCGATAAATACGGCATCAACGGCACTGAAAAGACCCGCATCACCGAACAGGGTCAGAAAAATGCAGATATTGTCGGAAACAGCGACGGACTTACAACTGCCGACGCTCTTGCAGTACAGAAAATAATGCTTAAACTCAACTAAAACTCCTATATAAAAGCAACTCCCCTATAAGGGGAGTCAGCTTGTCAAAAAAATCATATTTCGTTGTAAATCAATGGGCTGAGAATCAAAGGACGGCCATTGGCCGTCCCTACATCATTGCCATATAGCAAAACAATAACAAACACCACATTAATCAGGAGTAGGGGCGCCCTTTGGGCGTCCTCAGATAACCAAACGAATATAATGAAATGTTTGTAGGGGACGGATATTATCCGCCCATGAATTCCGAAACAAATACGAAATAACACGTAAAATGCAAAGGGCCGCCAAAGGCAGCCCATACATCGGTTTCAACTGATTTATCTGCGAATCTCTTTCTTGATAGCTGAAAGAAGTTCTTCGTATGTCTCAAATGCAGGAAGTTCAGGATTGTCAGCCTTGATCTGGTCAGTACTCTTGAACAGGAAACCTGCCTTGCTTGCCTTTATCATGCCGAGGTCATTGTAGCTGTCTCCGCTTGCGATAGTATCGTAGCCGATAGACTGGAGAGCCTTTACAGTTGTCAGCTTGGACTGCTCACAACGCATCTTGAAGCCTGTTATCTCACCGCTTTCAGCAACTTCAAGAGAATTGCAGAAAATTGTCGGCCAGCCCAGCTTCTTCATAAGAGGAGTTGCGAACTGTGAGAATGTGTCGCTGATGATGATTACCTGACAGATGGAACGAAGCTCGTCGAGGAACTCCTTAGCGCCGGGCATCGGGTCGATCTTAGCGATAGTATCCTGTATTTCTTTCAGACCGAGACCATGCTCCTTGAGAATACCTAAGCGCCAGTTCATGAGCTTGTCATAGTCAGGCTCGTCACGGGTGGTCTTTTTCAGCTCAGGGATTCCGCTTGCCTCAGCAAAAGCGATCCATATCTCAGGAACGAGAACGCCTTCAAGGTCCAGACAGGTTATGTACATAATTATTTCCTCCGATGTGATAAATTGGATCATTGATCCTCATGGTATATTATACTATAATTTTTCGATTTTGTAAAGAGCAGTATTTGGGATATCAGCGCAAATCAATTTTGTTGGATGCATATTGATTTGCAGTAAGACCGCAACCGCCACACAGCCTCCATGTAGCCATGTTGGTTGCAAATGCCGAAATATAGCCGTTAAGAGGTCAACATACACAAAATCCACAAATTACAGAAAAAAATAAATAAATCATAATTGCGGTGTTTACTGACGGGAACAAATTGAATTTATGACCGTCGGGATTGTTTCTGTTGAGTATTATTCATCTTCTTTTCAGCAAGTAAAGATTATTAATACTTCCCTGATTCCGCAGAACTCAAATCAACAAATGAACGGAAAGCAGTGATATTTTCCGAAGCCCCCACACTTCATTGCTATATTCTATTTTACCCAGCGGGTGAAAATTTTGAAACACGAGAAGAATTCTGAAACACTACGTGATTGCGTTGCTTTTCAGCGTTTTGCAATCTACGAACTTTGCGGAATCAGGACTTTCGTAAAAGAGCAGAAAAGAACGCCTGTTAAACCTTTATACGCTGAATAACAGTAATTTTTTTTCGTAAACTGCAACTAACTGTCTTGTGCGCCGTCCCCTGCCAAAACCATTCTTACTCAGTTGGTTCATGCAGATACAATATCTGATTCTTATTGGATTTTGTGGTTTTTGTGGTGGCTGACACTGAAACGGCGGTATTACGTACTTTGCAGGAGACAGGGCTGAATGTTGCCTGCTGGTGGTTGAGTGTTTTGTGGTAAGGCATATTTCTTGCGAAACGTCCGTAAAGCATCGCTGCGCTTGCTTTACTGCTTTGTCAGGGGGACTCTGTCCCCCTCATTCACCCCCTGCAAGGGAGATAACATCTCCCAACGGGAGCCCGTCCCCTCTGTCAGCTACGCTGACATCTCCCCACACTGTGGGGAGTCACCCTTGACCCCAGAATGTGCGCCTGCGGCGGTTTTATTATTTTTTTAAGTAAATGCTGTTGCCCTGTTCTTTCCACTCAATACTCTTGCAGTTTTCAACAAAATATGGTATAATAGTTAAAAAATACATGGAGTCAAGGTATGGACAAGGAATTATTCAGACAAACGGCGGAAGCCTGCAAAATGGTGACAGAGCATTTCGGGTTGGATGTTATCGCTGACCAGAAGCGATTCTGCTCGGCTTTCAGCGACTTCGCCCCTAAACTTTCAAAGGAGAAAAAGGCTTTCAATCTGGCACTCAGCGAAAATGTGGGAGCTTTCTTTCTGCGTGAGCATGAAAATGTAACATCAGGGAAAAAATCCGCTGACAGCATTATAAAACGTGCTGTGACCGATCTCAGCGATTACCTCAACGAGGAAAAAGCGGAGCTTGTGGTGAAAAGTCTTGCATATGCTCTCGGTTGGGAATTCACCTCTGCCGAGCCCGAAAAGGAAGTGGAAAGCTCAGATATTTCGGCATTTTCAAGCGGTTCTACACTGATAGAGGAACTTTTCAGCAAAGCCAGGAACGGCGACAATGATGCCTGCTTCAATCTCGGTGAGCGTTTTTTCTACGGCAGAGGAGTAAAACAGGACTATACAAAGGCAGTATTCTGGTACACTCAGTCCGCTGACCGTGGAGATTGCAGTTCACAGAAAAAACTGGCTGACTGCCTGCATCAGGGACAGGGCGCTCCGAGAAATGACGCAGAAGCCGCAAAACGCTACTCACAGGCGGCTGAACAGGGTGACTATGACTCTCAGAAAGCCCTCATAAGCTGTTATCAATACGGTGGTGTGGGGCTGAACCGTGACCTCAGCATGGCTCAGAAATTGTCACAGCGCTACGGCATCCCCCTTGATATAAGCGAAGCCGAACAGCTTCTGAACCGTGCAAAACAGGGCGACCCCGAAGCTCAGCTAAAACTCGGACATATTCTCTGGAACGGCAAGGGAGTTCGTCCCGACCATGACAAGGCAGTGAAATGGTACAAAGCCGCCGCCGCTCAGGGCGAGCCATCCGCTCTATATGCCCTCGGATGCTGTTATGCAGCAGGTGACGGAGTTCAGAGCGACCATATGCGGGCTTTCGACTTTTTCTCAAAAGCCGCCGCTCACGGCGATACTGATGCAATGAACAATATGGCAAAATTCTACCTTAACGGCGAGGGTGTGATACAGAGCAAGACCAAAGCCACAGGTCTTTTCCGCAAAGCCGCAGAAGCAGGAAATGTCAGGGCGCAGTACAACCTCGGAGAATGTTTTTTCAACGGCTTGGGCACAAGCAGAAGCTATGAAAAAGCCCTCACATGGTTCAGAATGGCGGCGGCTCAGTCCTTGCCCGAAGCGCAGTATTCCTGCGGCTGGTGCAGTTTCAAAGGTCTGGGAACTCCCCGTGACTACGTGGAAGCAAGGCATTTTTTCGAGCAGGCGGCAAATAACGGGAATATCCCTGCAAAGAGAATGCTCGGATATATCTACATGAACGGACTCGGAACTGCCGAAGACCGTGGAAAAGCCGCTGAATGGTTTGAAAAGGCGGCTCTCAGAAAGGATAAGGAATCGGGGAAAATGCTTGCCGTATGTCTGAAATACGGTGGGAACTATCTCACAAAGGACGAAGCAAAAGCCCGAAAACTTGCAGATGAATTCGGTTTCGGCTATGACACCATATAGGAGATAACAATGGAAAATAAACGCAAAAGAGTTTTCGTAATGATCCGCCTGTTCCTCATAATCATTCTTTCACTATGGCTTATAGTATTCATTGTCCACAAACTGCTCACTGTCTCGGAAATGAAGAAAATGAAAGCGGAGGGTATCTACAATCCTGTCAATGTGGGCGGATATGATATCAATGTATATGTTTACGGCAACGAAAACGGAAAGCATACCATCGTCGGAATGTCAGGAAAAGGCGTGAATACATTTTCTATGGGAATAAAGCCCGTTACGGACAGATTTTCCTCTGAACAGCAAATCGCCGTAGTTGACCGTGCTGGCTATGGTATGAGCGATTCAACTACAACTCCCCAGACCGTAGACAGAATAGTTGAGGACTACCGTACCGCTCTGAAACGGGCAGGCTGTGATGCGCCGTATCTGCTCCTTGCACACTCCATCGGCGGTCTTTATGCGACATACTGGCAGAGCGTCTATCCCGACGAAATAGAGGGCATAATCATGCTTGAAGGCTCTATGGCAGGTATTGATGGCTATGATGATGAGCAGTCGGAAATAACATCAATGCATGAGCTTTTTCTGACAGGATTGTGCAATACTGGCTTGCAGAGAGTTTTCCACGATTCAATGAAAGGCACTATCTCATGGCGGAATCTCACGATAAATCAGGCTAAATACGCAAAAGCTATGGAAATGCACAGCACCTACACATACGCTCAGCATTCGGAAAGCAAGCTGTTCAGCGAAAACTCCAAAGACACACTGCAAGTTCTTGAAAAAACTGATATACCTAAAATATATGTTACCAGTCAGCCAAATTCAACTGAGGAGATCATTGAATATATGGAGTACAGGAACGCATCCTGCAAGAGTGCAGGGAAAGAGCCTCTCTATGATGTAAATGACACGGCTCTGGTCGAGAAAATGACAGAGAATTTCTCCGATGCCTGCCTTTACCAGA
Source organism: Oscillospiraceae bacterium (assembly GCA_016303195.1). Taxonomy (GTDB): domain Bacteria; phylum Bacillota; class Clostridia; order Oscillospirales; family Ruminococcaceae; genus Ruminococcus. The sequence goes on from JAEDMD010000079.1 coordinate 6,205, forward strand.
ATCAGGCTGTAAGCAAATTTGCAAGCGTTATCGGAAATTGCAGGATAGAGCATATAGGCGGTATCCACAACATCTACAAGCAGAAGCCTGCACAGGTCGCTTCACTGCTGGCGGAGTTCATAAAAGAGTTAGACAAATAATAACAAAAAGTCCCGTGAAACCTTATGCTTCATCGGGACTTTTGCTGTTTTGAGCTGAAAACACTTGACTATTCAGCAGAAATATGACATAATATTACAGTATGAATATTATTATGAAAGCGAGATAAACAATATGTCAACACTGTTAAAATATCTTTGTTCATTCCTCATATCAATGGTACCTCTTGTAGAGCTGAGAGGCGGCGTTCCGTGGGGCGTTGCTACGGGACTTCCGTGGTACAAGGTGCTTCCGATTTGTATGCTCGGAAATATGCTGCCGATACCGTTCATTTTCTTCTTTGCGAGAAAAGTCCTCGAATGGGGCAAGGACAAGCCTGTTATCGGCAAATTCTTCACATTCTGCCTTGAAAAGGGCGAAAAGGGCGGTCAGGCTCTCACAGATAAGGCTCAGAAGCTCACAAAAGGCTCTGACCTCGGACTCTACCTTGCACTCCTGCTTTTCGTAGGCATTCCGCTTCCCGGAACAGGTGCATGGACAGGCACTCTCGGTGCAAGCATCCTCGATCTCGACTTCAAAAAGAGCGTTATCGCAGTTTTATGCGGTGTTCTGCTGGCAGGAATAATCATGACTGTTCTTTCTCTCCTCGGTGTTTCTGCTGTCGTTGCGGCTAAATCCTGATGATACGCTCTGAAAAGCCATCGGACAAGGAAGCTGTTGAAGCGCTCACCGCAAGGCTTGAAAACAACTGGAAGTATACGGTAAATCTACGTAAAAGCAATGCACAGAATATGGATATGTCCCTCGTTTATTCATCCGATAACGGTGATATTTCGGGATATGTCTGCTGTGCCGACGGACTTTGCAAGGATGTGAAATGCATTTTCCTTGCAGGGATATTCGCTGAAAGTGAAGAAATTTTCAGCGCTCTGATCGATGAACTGAAAAATCTCAGCGCCCAAAAGGGATACGATGTTATATTCGCCCTTGACCATTGCACTGAGCTTTACAATAATTACGGATTCACCGATGCTATGAAGAATGCCCTTTGTCCTCCCGACAGAAACGATGGTCTCAACAAACTGGAATTCTGCATTTACAGGCTCGGCGAAAGCAACGAGCCGTTTTTCAGATTTGCGGAATATCCCGAAGCATTGGGCATTGACTACTGTATGCCGAGATATGCTTTCCGCTCTGTCATAACCGCTGAGGAAATGCCGAAATATGCCTACAAGACAAGATTTTTCTCACGTCTGGCACTTCATGCCCCTTTTATCATTGTGTCGGTCATTGCACTTGTAATGCTCATCACAAGCGGTGACAGCAAGTATATCAGGTTTCTTATTGCATCGCTGATAATGCTTGGTGTAAGTATTTCCCGTCCCATTCGCTTCACGCTGAAATATGCAAAGAAGCTGAAAAAGAAAAATGATGCCGACGAGGATAAATGGCTGTACTTCTATGACAGCCATCTCGTTTGTGCGAATCTTAAAAAAGGCGGCGGCAGTTACTATTATTATAAAGATTACCCATACATATACATGAAGCGTGACTATATATTCATCGGAAGAAAGAACGGTGAAAACATGGATGGGATATACGTTTCCACAAAGTCCCTTGAAAATAATGCTCAGTTCAGGGAATTTCTGAAAAGCCGATGTCCCGATACTAAAATACGATTCTGAACCAGTGCCTTGTGCGCTGGTTTTTTTGTATCAAAAAAAATTTCAAAAACCTCTTGACAAATCATTATGTTAATGCTATAATGATAATATCAAATAGATAATAACAACACAAAACAAATTCAAGGAGGTTCACCATGAAAGTATTAATAGTTATTGATATGCAGAAAGATTTCACAACAGGCGCTCTCGGAAATCCCGAAACTGCCGCTGTTGTAGGCAATGTTGCTGAGTACATCACCAAGTTCCGCAATGAG
>JAEDMD010000080.1 GCA_016303195.1 Oscillospiraceae bacterium
AATAACGATCTTTCTGTCAGTGGGATGTTCCTCGTCAGTTACGGCATAATAACCTTTTTTGAGGTTGAGATCAGAAGGTGAGAGTACAGAGCCTCTTTTAACATATACAGTACCGTTGTATTCTTTCAGTCCACGGAATCCCGAACCTTCGGAGGTTTCAAGAAAATTTGCATTGCCTTCTATTTTATAGTATTCCTCGGTAACGAATTCGCATCTTGCGTTATTGAAAATTACAGAGTATAATTCTTCGCCGATGGTGTATTCAGCGTTATATGAAGCTATTTCGGAAAGAATGTTGTTCTTTACAGCTTCAGCTCTGCTGGGGACGCACTCATAAAAGCCCTCAAGATAAACATCGCCGCTTTCATTGCGGATGCTTACATCGCTGAGAGCCATATTACGGCCGATCTCGCTGTTGACAAATGTGTTCAGAACGTCCTGCTGCCGGTCATATCTTATAGAATTATCCGAAACACGCAAGGTGAGTGAATATCTTTCTTGTGTCTCGGAAGTTGTGTTTTCTGTTGTATCAGCGGAAGTTACTTCCTGATTATCTTCTGCCGCTGTGCTGAAAGAAGAAAAACTGCTGGCATAAAGGAACGACATCGCCGAAACGAATGCCGCAGCTTTTCGGAGCATCTCCTTTTTGTTTTTCATTATACTATCCATCCTTTATATCCTTATGGCAAATGGGTCGCCGTGAATTATCATAATGCTGTCAGTTATCCTGAATCCGTCATCCTGCATTTTTCCCGCAGTTATGACAGTTCCGCCCTCAGCAGGGGCAGAAGGAGAATGCTGAGAGACGATGACGGTTGCGAAAGGGCTGTCATCGGCACTGCTCGGAGCATTCTGCAATGATGAGACCATAGGTTTCGGGTCAGCACCTACTTCTTTGATATCTTCTGTTGTGCTGATCTCCTCAATGGCATTGGTGTTATGTGTACGGCTTTCAACATAGTTGAAATATTCTTCGCCTGCCGACATTTTATTTTTGCCGTGCCGTCTGTTGATCTCGGCTTTGAGCATGGTAAGGAGCTGGAATTTTACTGCGAGGATAACAGTGACAGTGAAGAAAAGAATTCCTGTCACAAGCAGGATATAAGATATATTATTCCATAACTGCGGACTCATATGCTTGCTCCTTTCATGCAATTATTCGGCATAAGCCATATCCAGTTTCAGTTCAACAGCCTCCATATCGAAGGATTCCGCAATACTTCTGGCGTAGTTGTTGTTATAGGTTATCATTCCGTTTATGTACACTTTTTTGCTGATGCTGTCGAGAATATCCTGCTGACTCTGCTCCCTCACACCGTTCTGTCTGAATTTAGCAGAATATCTGGAAATAAGGCTGAGAAGCGTCTGGCATACCCTGACGCTTACAACTTCATTGGATTCGTTGATATAGGCAGACAGCTCCTCGATACTTTTCCACATCTCACTGTAAAACTGCGAACTGTCAGTGCCTTCTTTTTCCATACGGTCGATATCGGCATAGAATTTGCATATGCTGGAGAAGATAACAGCACGTTTATAGGACTCAGGGGCATTTTCCTGTAAGTCCTTGCTGTTTACAGCCTTTTCAAACCATTCATAGGCGGAATTTATCCTTTTCTTTTCCAGTTCAAGTTCAATGCGCTTGTTTTCCTCGGAGCGTTCGTCCTCGCTGAGAGAATTATCGGGTTCGTTGTCATAAGGATAATAGTACAGCCAGTAAGCGTTGGCGATCTCATACATACATTGGCCGTAATTCTTATCGCTTTCCTTGATGGCATTATAGGTCTTGATCTCATTTACTATGAAATTGTCCTCATCCGCATCAAGGATGCTGTCCTCTGTGAAAGACTGTATCAGCTTTGAGTAAATGTCATCTCTGTTGGTGTGGTCGATCCTGATGGCTTCGGCGTAGCTTCCCTTGTTGACATAAGCCGTATACAGTTCGGCAGCATTTTTTTTCTCCAGACTATCCGCCATATAATTTGAAAATCCCGCACCGATGAAAGAAATGACAGAGAGGATGAAGCAAAGCACCATAAGTCTGACACTTGAGCTTCTTTCGATACGGCAGAGATCACGGTAAACATTATCACATGAGCGGTATCTTTTTTCGGGATCATCCTGAACGCATTTCATAATGATACGCTTGATATCGGCATTGATAGTCTTATCGAACTTAAAACGCTCCTGAGAGGTCATCATACGGTTCTCGTTATCAACTCTCAGGGGCTTATGTCCTTGTATCATATGATAGAACGTCGCACCCATATTGTAAACATCGGTGCGCTCGTCAAGTTTAAGCTGTCGGTACTGTTCGGGCGATGCATATTCGGGAGTATAGCCCGTAACACCTGTGGCATTTTTGATAGCAGTACCAAAATCTATGAATTTCAGTTTGATATTGGCTTCGTTGTCAGTCAGCGCCTTGCTTGGTTTCAGTACCATGATGTTCTCAGGCTTCATATCGCTGAGAACACGGCCTGTATCGTGGAAGAATTTCATAAATGAGCATATCTGCTTGGCGGCTTCAAGGAACATTTTGTAGGGCATCGGGCCTGCATCGAGCATATATTCCATAGATTCGCCGTCGAGGTAATCCTGAACGATGTAGAAATTCTTGTCGGTTTCAAATCGGTGTATGATATTTGGGAAAAAAGCGTTGGACTGATCGGCTTCGTACAGTTCCTTGATAAGAGCGGATTCCTGCTTTGCCATTTCATAGATATCACGGTTAGCCTTGCTGATTTCCTTGATAGCCCTGACAGCACGTTCAGCCTGAAGATCATAGGCTTTATAGACCACTGATGTTCCGCCTTTTCCTGCTATTTTTTCAATTTCGTAGCGATTCGCCAGAATTCTGACTTTTTTGCCCATCAGTTATCATTCCTCTGCTGAGACCCTAAGAGCGAGAGCGGTGATATTGTCCTTTTCCTTGCGCTCCATATTAAGCTCCATGAGGTATTCAAGATTTTTCTTAATAGATGCACTGTTTTTGTTTTCGGAGGGGGCGAGGCGCTTTTGGATCTCCTCGCCTGAGATCATTTTTCTGAAACCGTCGGAACATAGCATATACATACATTCGATATCAGGCTTCTGTATGCTGAAATCGTACATTCTTCCCGTTTCTCCTGCGCCGATGCAGTTTGTGATCTGGTTTGAACGTGAATCGAAACGGGCTTCTTCCTCGGTGATAATGCCACGCCTCACTTCCTCGGCAACGATGGAATGATCGGAAGTGACAGTTTCTATCCTGTCGTCATATATCTTGTAAAGCCTTGTGTCACCCACATGAGCTACCAGAACTGTGTCAAGATAGTGGTCAATAAGAACAGAAGTATAGGTAGTGCCCATTTCCATACCGTGAGTGCATCCACGGTTGATGGCATCATTTATGCGGTGCAGATGATCGTCAAGGCTTTGTCTTATATCAAGGATATTGCTCTGACTTTGCAAAAGAGAGGGATAAACGTGTTCAAACCAGTCAGAGGCGACCTGTATCACGCAGGAGCTTGCATTTTCACCGCCTGACAGACCGCCGATGCCGTCGCAGACTACCGCAAAAATGATGTCGCATCCCTTATATTCCGCAGTTTTTATAAGAAGGGCATCCTGATTGATCTTTTTAACTATGCCCTCGGTAGTAGCAAAAGAGTAGATATACATTTTTTATCTCCGGAATCAGTTTTCGACAGTAAATACATAATGTTCGCCGTCAATGACCAGTGAACAGCCTGAGAAAAGCTCGGCTCTGTAACCTGTCGGGACATTCATAGTCTCAAATTCGACAGCAGGGCATGAAACATTTTCTATGAAGATCCCGATACGGCTTCCCACCTGCTCGGTATAGAGCTTTATTCCGGGAAGTTCGGGAGCAGTGAACGGATACTCCATTATCTTCATGCGTGTCTCGCCGGTTGTCTGTTTAAGGTAAGCCAGAGCTTTAGCGCCGAGAGTTGTCTTGCTTCCACGTGACTTCCTTGCGACCATTACAGTGCGTGAACCGCCGTCATCATCTGTTTCTTCCTGCTGAACGAGGCAGAAATTGTAGCAGAAACGGTCGAAATATATCTTATCGCCGTCATGTATCTCGGAATAGGTTATCCTGTTAGCCTGATCGTTGAGATAAGTGCCGTTTGTTGAAAGATCACGGATGAAGTATTTTCCGTTTTCTTCGGTTATCATAGCATGATCGCTTGAAACAGTAGGCTGGTCTATGACCATGTCTTTGTTTCTTCCTCTGCCGATGTAGAAGGGGAGATGGTCGATATCGTAGCGGTTGCCGAGACAGTTTGTGAGATAGACCTCACATCCGCTGTCTGACGTTGCTTCGGTTATGACATTTTCAATAACAGGATCTTCAACGATCTCGTCTTTTTCAACTGTATCCACTATCTTTGGAGCAGTTTCTTCAGGCTCGCTTTCCTGAGTATATTCGATCTCATCCTTACCGCTTCCGCATATGCCGTTTTCGCTGAAAAAGCGAGAGAGCATTTCGGGAGAGGAGGAATTTCTTCCGTCTCTCTTGTCGGCATTTGTAAGCTGTTCTAGAGCTTTGACGTATTTGTTCATATAATTGCCGTCAGAAATTGATACCTTTGCATTCTTATGCAGTTTCTGGAGACAGGCAGAAAGGCTTTCACAGATATACTGAGTGTCTTTTGTGGGAATGTAGAGCATATAAGTCTTTTTCTGAACGCTGTTGTAGTAGATATATTTAGGGTCAAAAATAACATTATCAAGATAGAAGCGCACATCAGAGCAGAAATCGACGATCTTGCTGATATCGCTTATTATGCCGAAATATCTTTCCTGTTCCATTTCCCTGCCGATATACTCTGACAGCGGAACGAAACCGTGAAGATCGAAGTCCAGCTTATCCGCACCTGATTTCTTAGAGGTCTTGAACTGCATAAAATAGCCTTTGCCCTCAGCGCCTACGGTATTCACATGGGCGAAGTTGAGCTGTTCACGCTTTCTCACGGAAAATGTCAGAAATGTTTTGTTATCGGTCTTGATAGATAAAAATTCCCTTATCAGATTCACATTAGTTCCCCCCTGAACATTAAAGATATGTCAGACTTACCCGAATAACTTACAAGCACCGGTTTACAGTTTATGGTAAGTCTGATGATTTTCATGCTGATCTTCCTAAGCGGTTAGTAAATGATACCTCCGATACCATAGGCAACACCTCACAAAGTCCGCCTGCTTAATTTCTATACGATCTGACGAAAAATTTGTCGGCACAAGTTTTGTGCGGTGTTACCTATATAATAATTCACCATAATTATACCACATACGGCGATCAAATGCAATCGAATTTTATAATTAAGCAATATCTGGGCTTTCTGTTATCGCAATATTTGGTAAATAAGCACAAAAAACGTGTACAGGAACGGGCGTTACCTGTACACGTATGTATTATTGGATGAACTGGAGACAATCGCTGTTATTGAGCTGTCTTTGTTTGGATGTATCTTCCTTCCAGCCCGATCCGTCATTGTAGTAGTATCTGTAAATTCCGTAATATCCGCCGTTTCCGTCTTCGGATATCCTGTAATCATCGAATGAAGAATCGGTTATGTTTCTGATGTAGTCATTGCCCCATCTTAAACTCATACATTCTGATGTGTAATACTGATCGTGAGACTGAAGGTCGTCAGTGTTGAGATCGGTGCTGATACCACGGTAGATCTTGCCGTTGTACTCAGTGTAAACATAGATATCTTCAACTATATAGAGTTCGGTTGAATATATCTGATCGGGAGTGATAGACTGACCGAACATTTTATCTGTATTGAATGTTCTTCCGCCGTTCCAGCGATCAGCCCAGTTCACTACAAAGTTTCTGATATCGCTTATGCTGTTGAATTTCGGATCAACATAGTGGACAAATTTTACTTCTATATTGTTGGGTTCGTCGAGGAGCGGGTGACCGTCAGCGAATGTGTCACGAGTAACCTGACAGGTTGCGGTGAATGTATCGCTGAGATCAAGATATTCCTTTATAGGCACCTGCACGATCTCCTCATATGTTACGTGTTCATCTGTTACTTGCTTGAGAACCGCACGGCACTGATCTTCTGAAAGTGCGTTCGGAGCGGCAGGAGCGCTGTCATCTGACTGCTGAGCAGGTGTATTGCCGCTGTTGTCAGGGTTAGGAGCAGGCTGAGTTGTCTGAGCGGCAGGCTGTGCTGATGAAGAATTGCTTACAGCAGTGTCTGTGGTCACTGTATCGGAAACTACTGCTGAAAGATCGGCGGTGACTGTGGTGATCTCTGCGGTTCCATTTTCGTTGCCGTCTGTCGTTGTTACAACAGTTGTAGCGGCGATATTCGGGATAGTCGGAACAACAGGAACTTCATTTCTGTCTTTGAGAAGTCTGAGGCCTGCGGCTGTTATTCCTCCTGCGAGAACGAGTACTGCGGCAGTTGCGGCAAATCTGTGCCATACAGGGCGCTTTGTGTATTTTTCAACGCCCTCTGCGGCTGTCTGGTAGTCTTCGTTCATTTCTGTGTTTATTTCGTTTCTTTTCTTTATATTATACTTTCTTTCGCTCATATCAAGGATCCTTTCAAGCTGCTTGTCATCAAGCTGCGGTGTTTTGTTTGTTATTCTCTCCATTTCACTGCCCTCTGCATTTTCAAGACAGTCGAATATATTATTTATTTTTTTCATATCCAACCTCCTTACTTGGTTATGCCCACAGCGGAAAGTGAAGTTCTCAGGCGCTGCATCGCTCTTGTGCATCTTGAACGCACCGATGAAGCGGTCATTGAAACTCTCTCTGCTATTTCGGACGACGTTTTGTTGTAATAGAATTTTTCTATAAGTATCGTAGAATCAGGCTCGCCGAGGGCTTCTATCTGGTCGAGAAGAATCCTTCTCAGCTCGTTGTTGTCTGACATTTGCTCTACGTTGAAGTCTGAAGCAAGTCCGAGCATATCGTCCTCGTCCATAACGGCAGTCCTTTTTGCTCTGCCTGCAAGACTTCTGAATCTGTCGATAGCTGTGCGTTTTGCGATAGTTCCGAGAAATGCCTTGACATTGGTTATCTCGCCTTTGTCGATGGCAAGGAACAGGTCTGCAAAAACATCACTGACACATTCTTCAATGTCCTCAGCCGTTCCGCAGCTTCGGAGCTTATTGTAGACTATTGCATAAACGTAGCTTCCGTATTCGGCAAGCAAAGCTCTGTGAGCTTCCAGCGGAGAACGTCTGAGCAGTGTCTTAAGCTGGCTGTTTGTCATTGTTTTCTCTCCTTATATTTATTTGCTCCATATCTGCAAGAGCGGCAGTTACAGTTTTTACAGCGGATCCTTTCTGTATCAACTGTTTTCATAAACTACAATCGGGGAAGATGATGCAAGTGCTGCATGAAAATAATTATTTTTTTCTTTTAATTTAATTCTTCTGTGAGGAAAGTGCTATAATGTACGTGTAATAGGTGAAATGTACATTTCGGAAAGGAGTGCATCAATGGATAACGGTACAGAAAATTACCGCCGTTTTCGTGAAAATGGTGACCCTGACGGACTTGCAGAGATCATTAGAGACTATATGAACGGTCTTATACTATATCTGAACAGCATTGTGGGGAATATCCACACCGCAGAAGATATCGCAGAGGATACATTTGTGCTTCTCGGCACGAAAAAGCCACGTGACAAGGGCAAAAGTTCATTCCGCACATGGCTTTACACCATCGGCAGGCATCTTGCCATAGACTATCTGCGGAAAAATACGAAAGCGTCGGAAACTTCCACGGAAGAAATCGCTGAGATATCGGAAGATACGGAAAATCTTGAAATATCATATATCCGTGAGGAGCGGAAAATAGCCGTTCATCGTGCGATGGACAAACTCCGTCCCAATTACAGACAAGTGCTGTGGCTGATATATATTGAGGGATTTACCAATAAGGAAGCCGCCGCTGTCATGGGAAAGACTGTTCATAACATAGAATCAATGGTTTCAAGAGCGAGAAAGGCACTCAGATCACAGCTTGAAAAGGAGGGCTTTGAATATGAAGAATTATGAAGAAATGACAGAGCGTGTATTTCAGCGCATACACGAATACGAAGATAAGCAATTACGCAGAAAAAAAGCGCTGAGAAGAATTCTCCTTGCGGCAAGCCCTGTATGCGCCGCATTTGTAATAAGTATAGGGATATATGTTAACGGACTGAACAAACCGCC